>WVZO01000530.1:0-13993 GCA_011772425.1 Candidatus Aminicenantota bacterium | reverse complement strand
TTTGCGGGGGGTCCAGGGGGGCAGTTTTCTCGAAAAGAGCCCCCTGGTCGCCGAAGGCAAAATAGGAGTTTCAGGATGGGCAGGCATAAAGCTTTATCTTTTTTTTGATTTTCTGCCCATCCTGTAGATAAAAATAGGGGTTAGTAGATCCGCACGGAGGGCAGTAATTTTTTCAGAGTGCCTGTGCGGTACGAGAGATAAGGTGCCCTTCGGGCAAGTTTAAAAGGAAACATGAAAGACGATAATAGATTCTATCTACATCCAGGCGCTATTGTACAACAGAGAATTATCTACGGTAGAAAAATAATTTTCTACGGTAGAAAAGTTTTTTTCTACGGTAGAAAAAAGACGATCTACGGTACAAAACGAAACGGTCATTTATTGAGGTCGAGTCTCAACATTTAACAAAAGGCAGAAGAAATGTCAAATGTTGACAAAGGAGTGGCTAAGTGGTATAAATAACTATTCTTAAACTATGGGAAGGAAAGAATGGCACTTATTTATAACATAACCATTGAACCAGCAGGGAAGGAAAAAGAAAACCTCTTCCACATCACCTGGCAAAAAAAAGGCACAAACCAAAAAAATAGTTTTGATCAAAAAGCCGGGGACATTACCCAAGAAGAAGTTGAACGGTTGTGGCAGCAGCCAAAGCATCAATTTACTATAGGAAACAAACTTTTCCGCTTCCTGAACGGAAATAATGGCTATTTGCAACAGGCGTTGGAAGAAGCCATGCGCAAAGGTGAACCCCTGCAACTGAATCTATACCCCTGTAACCAGGTTGCGGATTGGCCCTTTGAACTCCTGGCCCGCGACGGGACGTTTTTGTTGCCGCAGCAAGTCCACCTGGTTCGCTGCGTATCAGAGTATGGGGCGGAAAAGAAAATAACTCCCCAAAACCGGCCATTAAAACTCCTGTTTATGGCCTGTTCCGCCCTGGACGTGAAACCGGAACTGGATTTTGAAAAAGAAGAAGAAGCCATATTCAAAGTTACGGAAAAACTGGCCGTGGATATGGAAGTAGAAGATTCCGGTTCCCTCGAAGGACTGCGGGAACAATTGGAGCATCAACAGTACGACGTGGTGCACCTCTCCGGCCATGCCGATATTGATAAAGAAGGGCGGCCGTTTTTCATCATGGAAAATGAAACCGGCTTTCACCGGGATGTTTTTTCTTATCAACTGTGGGAGGATGCGCTTATAGAGAATCCGCCGCAATTGTTGTTCTTATCCGGCTGCCGTACTGGAGAAGCTTCTGAAACATTCGCTGCGGCTTCTTTTGCCCGATGGCTGGTGGAAAAGCGTAACGTGCTGGCAGTGCTGGGGTGGGGGCGTTCGGTGAGCGATGACCAGGCTTCGCATGCGGAGAAAATGCTTTATCATGAATTGAGCCGGGGCAGGACCATTTTGGAAGCCGTACAGCGCGCCCGGCACGAATTGATAAAAGAATTTCCCATGACAACTAACCCGGCCTGGCCCTTGCTGCGTTTGTTCAGCAGCGGAATTGTTTTAGATGCCATTGTAAGAAAAGGCCAGCAGCCGCGGCTGACACCCAGGCGCATGGTTCATACGTTTTTGAAAAACAGCCAGGTACAGGTATTGGCCGAAGGCTTCGTAGGCCGGCGGCGCCAGTTGCAGCGCAGCATACGGGCACTGAAACAGGAATACGAAAAAGTGGGTCTGCTGCTCCTGGGCACCGGCGGGCTGGGGAAAAGCTGCCTGGCGGGTAAGATCAGCGAACGGTTCAGCAATCATACGTTGATCGTGGTGCACGGTAAATTCAATGCTTACACCCTGGAGCCGACATTAAAGGCGGCGTTAATCCAGGCAGAAGATGAAAAAGGCAGGCAAATCATGGCTGCGGAAAAAGAAATGTCCGAAAAATTAGCCGAACTTTGTGCCGCTAGCTTTAAAGAGAAAAACTATTTGATTCTCCTGGATGACTTCGAGCAAAACATCGAGGGGGCGGAAAAAGGCCAACCAGGTAATTTATTGGATGAGGCTAAGGATTTGTTAAGCGCCTTGCTCCAGTACCTCCCTTTCAGTGGTAAAATGACGCAAATGATGATTACCAGCCGCTACTCGTTTTCCCTGGAAGAGCAGGGCCGTGATCTGGTTAAGGAGCGGCTGGAATGGATAAATCTTACCAGTTTCCCGGAGTCGGAGCAGCGGAAAAAAGCACGGGAATTGGAGAATATTTTTTATTATACGGATCAATCTCTTGTGCCGCAATTGCTGGCAGCGGGGCACGGTAATCCCCGGTTAATGGAGTGGCTGGATGTATTGGTGGGGCAGATGGAGGCGGCGGAGGTGCCGCAATTGCTGGAAGCTATTAGCGGTAAGCAAGAAGAGTTTATCCAAAAACATGTGATACGGGAGCTGATACAGCGGGGTGGAGATGAATTGTCACGTTTGCTTCGTTGGTTCAGTATTTATCGACAGCCGGTTTTAATAGACGGTGTGCGGCAGGTGGGGGAGAGCGCCGGGCTGGAACCATGGAAGGAGTTATTACAGGAAGGCATCGGTTTAAGTTTAATCGAGTACGACCAGGCCCGTGAGAATTACCGGTTGACCCCCTTATTGCGAGAAGAGTTATTGGCAGAGCTTAAAGACCTTAATGCCTACCACCGGGCAGCCTTTATCTATTACAAAAAAATATGCGAAGCCAATGAGTCCATCGATCCCGTCCAGGTGGAAGAGTGGATATATCATTCGTTGGGCTGTGGGGAAGAAGAGGTGGCGTCTGACCAGGGAGGCATATTAATCACTTATTTACGGGCTCGTCTGGCTTTCCGGGAATCGCGGCGGGTGGGGCTGTGGATCCTGGCAGAGAAGAAGAGGGAATTGTCCACGGCAAATGATGCGTTTTTATTAAATGATCTTGCATTTACTCTACACAATCTTGGCGATCACCGCAAAGCCATCGATTATTTTGAGCAGGCGTTAAACCTCTATGAGAAAGTCTATGGAAAGAAGCATGAGTATGTTGCAACTGCACTGAATAACCTGGGAGAGGCCTGGAGAAAGTTAGGTGAATCGAAAAAGGCCATCGCTTATTATGAGCAGGCGCTGACCATCGATCGGAACTTGTATGGCCAGGAGCATCCGAATGTGGCCATTCGCTTGAATAACCTGGGTTCGGCGTATCTTGAACTGGGTCAAAAGGAAAAGGCAAAACCGTACCTTGAAAAGGCGTATGCCATTTTAGAGAAATTTTTTGGACCGGAGCATCCACAAACAAAGAACACTGCCGGATGGTTGGAAGAGTGTAAGTAGGGGAAGAAAATTCCAAATTACAAATTCCAAATTACAAACAAATTCCAAATCACAAATTACAAACAGTGCCCAAGAGCAAAGAGCAGGGGGCAGGGGGCAGGGGGCAGAGAGCAGTTGGCAGTTGGCAGTTGGCAAGGAAGAAGCGAGGAAGCGAGGAAGCGAGGAAACGGAGAAGAGAAGAAGGTAAGCCAAGAAGAGCAAATGACGCTTCAGTCAGCTTCTACCTTTTGATTAGTACCTGAATCCTCTTCCTCGTCCTCAGTGGTTGATTCTTTTTTAATATTGTTTTGTATTTCTATTAATAAAGGTTTTATTGGGGGAATCTCATCCGTACATACAGTCCAAACGATCTCCAGGTCTACTCCAAAATATTCATGAATTAATTTATTCCTCATTCCAGCCATCTTGCTCCACGGTATATCTGTATACTTTTCCCGGATATCGGTTGGAATCTTTGTTGCTGCTTCTCCCATTACTTCCAGGCTCCTGATAACAGCATTGATGGTTTTCCTATCACTGTTGAATGTTTCAAAATCCATCCCCTCGATAAATTCTTCTATTTCTTCTATAGAATTCAGAATGTCATTAATATAATCTGTATAATCCCGTGTCATATCATAACCACTTCTTTTAAGATGTGTTGACCAATCCTGGGCTTTAATGCTTTTCGCGATACAAGGTCTACTTTTAATTTCAGCAGTCCTTCAAGATACTCTTCCAATTCCAGGAATTTGAAGAAACCCACTCTCTCTCCAAATTCCACCAATACGTCCAGATCGCTGTTTTCCTTTTGTTCACCCCTGACATAGGACCCGAAAATTCCAATGTCTTTCACTTTAAATTTTTTCTTTAGAATCGGCTTGTTGCACCTGATTCTCTCTTGGATCTCTTTTAAATTTACCTGTTTGTTCATGTCCTGTTAATTATAAAATGGAACTGATTTTATTGCAACTTAAAAAAAATGGAAAAAATATCAGCCGAAGTTTTATTTGGCCGACTCCTTTTTCACCCTGAATCGTCGATTCGCCGGTCGGATTATTGACAATCGGACCTCCGATTATCATTCCGCCGGGTGGATTTTTGACGATCGGAGTTCCATTTGCCGTAGTATGAGAATGCAGAAAAGCAAGGCTTTACCGGTATTTCCAGGTCTATTTGTCTAAAATCCAGGTCATTGAGACCCGATGTTTGATTTCCCCATCAATAAATGATGCTAACAAGACCAAACGTTGAATTTTTTTAACCTGATATCGAGTTCCGTTAGCAAAAAATCCAAATTTCAAAGTTCCGTCCCTGTCTTCTGTGGTGGTGGATTTTGTAGGTAGAAAAAGTTTTTCATCTGGTATATAATATTGTGAAAATAAAAAATGAAACAAAAAGATTTAATGTCCATTATTTTGGAAGGCGAAAACGAGCGGGTGGTTGCGGAAATCTTTAAGGAAGCTTTTTTAATTGAAAGATATGAGAGCGGGATAAAAAGAGCAGTTAAAGAGTTAACCGACTATCAACTACCAGTCCCGAAAATCTCTGAAACCGCAGGTGGAATTGAAGTTGAAATATTTGGTACCCCCCAAAAGACCCCCCAAAAAATTTCGGAAAAGCCTGATAATAAATACTCTTTAAGTGAGAGGATTTTAAATATCCTGGTTGAAGATTCCTCCTTATCTCAACAAGAAATTGCTGAGAAATTGGGAATTAGTTTTAATACCGTTAAAGAGTATCTTAACAAATTAAAAAAAGAGGGAAGAATTCAACGGGTTGGAAGCAGAAGAAACGGTCACTGGAAAGTTAAACCTTGATAATTAAAAAATAATCCGGGAGGATTAATATGTTATACTTCCTTATCGTTATGATTTTTTTGAGTTTGTTTTTAATAAATCCACTGCTCCTTTTACTGGATGAACCTTATGCAATATATTCTCCCCCTGACATGGCAGAGGGTAGGGGGAATCACTTCGGACCTGCCATTGTGCCGCCTGACTCTTTTTTTATGCTGGGTGATAATAGAAATTATTCCTTTGACAGCAGGTTCTTTGGCTTTGTGGAAAGGAGTCAGGTCATAGGAAAACTGGATTCCATTTACTGGTCATGGGATGAAAATACCAGGCGTATTCGCTGGGAACGAATCGGTTCTTCTATTGATTCAATCGTTGAGAGCAGCTCCCAAGGCCGGGAAGGTGAAAAGCAAAATCAATGGCCTTACAGGGAGTTTGAATACGTCAAAGCTTACCTGTATAACCTGGATAATCAACTGCACGCCCATCACGCTCTGGTAAAGAACAGTCAATTGGATAAAACCGTTGTGGGAAAGGGGATATTGCTGACCCAAAAACAGGTAGACATCATTATCGAAACCACCAACCAGGATATTGCCGGTCTGATCCAGGGATTAAGTAAATCTTACATCCCCCACCATGGGTTTGTCTTTTATAATAAAGCCCACCAGCCAGCGGCATATATTACACTATGTTTCGACTGTGAGGCGATTCGTGTTTACCCGGAGATCAAATCTCCAGGGAAATTCGAAGAATTATCGGAAAAAGAAATCAAGAGATTATTACATTTGCTTGATCGATACAGGCAAATCATAAATGAATCCAAACTGCCTATTTTTGATACTCCTTTCCAGTACCAGGAATATGGAAAAGGTCTCCGCTAATGGAATTTTCTCCTTTCTGTTACCTGGAGACCTTTCGTATCAGCGGATGGAATAACAGGAGGCGGATTATTTTCCGGCCTGGTTCCTTCTTCTTTTCAAGAAAATCCCGGAGTACCCGGTAACAGGGGATTTTACTATTTGCTATCGGTTACCGCGGTACTCCGGGAGATGGCGTTTTCCTAGTGTCGTGTCAATGCTGAAATGACGGATAAGAATAATAAATCCGAAATTCGAATATCGAAATTCGAAACAAATCCGAAATTCAAATGTNNCCGAAATTCAAATGTTCAAATGTCCAAAACATCTTTAAAGACCTCTAATAAAGGAACTGATGTTCCTTAAGCTCTTGTTTTGAATTTTGGATTTTGGTCATTTGAATTTGTTTCGGATTTCGTGCTTCGTGCTTCGAATTTAATTCATTTCTACGTCATTTGATGCGTGACATGACACTAGCACTTCTTAAGCGTGTCACATAAGTCGGTACGGCAGAGTTTGAAGGTGACCGATTGTTGAATACCGCCCTGTACTTTGCCAAGTTCAGTCTGGCTTAAGTGGGCAATGGTTTCCTTTTTCAGGGATAGTTTGTTGGCGGAGATTTTGACTTTCATTTTTTATTCCTCCTTTATAGGGTTTAATGTGCGGTAGTAAGGGAGTAAAGATCCAGGTAAAAGATTTTGAAGATTTAATATAAACGAAATCGACTTATTTGTCAATAGGAAGATTTGGTGCCAAGATTTGGAAAGATTTGGTGCCAGGCAAAATTTCTTGACTGCCCCTTTTACCCATTAGTAATAAATGATTGGCATCTTTACCTTGTTTTTTACTTTCAATTTTACTTTAATACATTTTTATAATAAGGTTTCTAAGGAAATTTGCTAAAAATTTTTTACTCTCTTTTTGACTCATTTTTTACTTCTCAGTCACCAGGGGGTTCTTTTGAAAAACCACCCCCTGGACCCCCGCAAAACTTTTTATACATGGTCAGCCTGTGTTACGTTGTTTCAATTCATCCTACCCCATTGGGATAATTTGTATTCTGTTTCCAAAGAAGGATTTGTAATTTTGGATTTGGAATTTGTAATTTTCATTTCTCTTCTTCTTTGCCAACTGATCTACTGACCGTCTGATCTTTCACTTTCTTACTTCCTACTAATCTCCTCTTGTCTTTAACTGTGCTTTTTGATAACATATAATATTCAAAAAGTAAAAAATAGTAGCAAAAACACAGGAAAAAAAGGCAATGAAATTTATCGCTGATTTTCATATTCATTCGCACTATTCCCGGGCCACCAGCAAAGAGCTTATTCCCGAATGCCTGGATTACTGGGCCCGGCTCAAGGGAATCACCGTAGTGGGCACCGGCGATTTTACCCACCCGGGCTGGACAGCCGAACTAAAAGAAAAACTGGAACCTGCAGAAGAAGGATTATTCCGGTTAAAAAAGGAATACCGCCAGCCTTTCAACCTGGACACGTCGTTTCTTCCGGGTAAAGAGGTAAGATTCCTGCTGACCACTGAGATTAGTAATATTTATAAAAGAAACGACCGGGTGCGGAAAGTTCATAATGTGATATTTGCCCCGGATTTTGAAACAGTAGAAAAAATCCGGCAAAAGCTAATCGCTATCAATGCCAATATTACATCAGACGGCAGACCCATCCTGGGATTGGACTCCAGGGACCTGTTGGAAATGACATTGGAAGCCAACGAGAGAGTTTTTTTTGTACCGGCCCATATCTGGACGCCGTGGTTTTCGGTGTTGGGGTCCAAATCCGGTTTTGATAGTATTGAGGAATGCTACGACGACCTGGCCCATCACATTTATGCTGTAGAAACCGGTCTTTCCACCGATCCCCCCATGAATTGGATGTGCCGGTTCCTGGATAATTACACATTGACCGCCAATTCCGATGCTCATTCACCGGATAGATTAGGACGCAATTCGAACCGTTTTGATACGGAACTGTCTTACCATGCCATTATCGATGCCATGAAAACCGGTGACCCGGAACACTTCCTGGGAAGCATCGATCTTTTCCCCCAGGAGGGTAAATACCATTACGACGGTCACCGAAAATGCGGTATTTGCTGGGACCCGCTGGAAACGTTAAAACATGACGGAATTTGTTCCAAATGCGGCAAACCCGTCACCATCGGAGTCATGAACCGGGTGGTGCGGTTGTCCGACCGGGAAGACCCGGGCCTGCGACCCAACCGTCATCCGTTTCATTCGATTATCCCGTTAAAAGAGATGCTGGGAGAACTGGAAGGGGTTGGTCCCAATTCCAGGAAAGTGGACCTCCGTTACATGTCCCTTATCAAACAAGGAGTACCGGAATTGGAACTGCTGCTGGACACGCCGGTGGAAGATATCAAGAAACTTGGGGGCGGTGAATTAGCAGAAGCGGTGTGCCGAATGCGGAACCGGGAGATTTACATCCGGGAGGGATTCGACGGCCAGTACGGGATTATAAACGTGTTCGCTGAAAACGAAACACCTGTCCAGGATTGCAGTAACCTCCTGTTTAAAGATTTCGTGGAAGAGAACCGTCCGGTGCCGCCGCGCCGGAAAATGATCAATTTTGACCTGGAAGAGTTCCAGCGGCTGAGAGAAGAAAAAAAAGACAAAGCCGAACCGGATCACGGAAAAAAAGAGGCGGACACGGGCTTATTGAACCCGGAGCAGCGGGCGGCGGTGGAGCATGTTACCGGTCCGGCCCTGGTGATTGCCGGACCCGGCACAGGAAAAACACGGGTATTGACTTACAGGGTCTTGCATTTAATTGAAAATAAAGGCGTGGAACCGGGACAAATCCTGGCGGTGACGTTTACCAATAAAGCAGCCGCTGAAATCAGCGACCGACTGGACAAATTACTGTCGGAAAGCTCTGCTGCCCAAACATGGTCATCCAAACCCTGTGTCACCACCTTCCATGCATTGGGTTATGCTATATTGAAGGAACATTCGCATTTTTCCATCCTTGACCCGGAAGACAAAAAGCGGCTCATTCAACAATTGTCCGGGTCCAGGCTCCCAAGGAACCGGGCTGCCGCTTTTTCACATGCCATTGAAGAAGCCAAACAGCAATTAATAGCACCGGAAGATATGGAAGATAATGAACTGGCTGATATCTACGCCCGCTATCAACGTCATTTAAAGGAACAGAGTCTCTATGACCTGGCCGACCTGATTTATGTCCCGGTGAAGCTGTTTGAAGATCAAGCGGATATCCTGGCTGATTACCGGGATAGATATCAATGGATACTGATCGACGAGTACCAGGACATCAATTATGCCCAGTACCGGTTGATTCGAACCTTGAAACCGGACCCGGATTCCAATCTCTGTGTCATTGGTGACCCGGATCAAGCCATTTATGGGTTTCGGGGTGCTGATGTACGATTTATCCGCCGGTTTTGTGACGATTATCCCAATGCGGCGGTTTACCGGTTGAAGCAAAGCTACCGCTGTTCCGACTCGATACTCAAAGCATCAAGTAATGTCATGCAGGGGACAGACTATGACGAGGCGCTGCTCAGCGGCATGGAGGAAGGGGTAAAAATAAAGATTGTCAAGAACTCGACCCACAAAAGTGAAGCCGAGTTTGTGGCCCGGTCCATCGAGCAAATGATGGGAGGGCTTCGTTTCTTTTCCATGGACAGCAGTATCACCGAAGGTCATAAAGAAGGGGAAATCGACAGTCTCTCTGATTTCGTGGTGCTTTGCCGTGTCAAGGGGCAGATGGAAGCCGTGGAAAAAGCCTTCATGGACCACAGTATTCCCTACCAAACAATCGGTGAGGAACCGTTTTTCAAACAAGAGCCTATATCCTCCATCCTCGACCTGCTGAAACTTTCCCGTAATCCTCATCATTCTATTTTAAAAGAGAGATTAATGGAAAAGGGAATCATTGGACCGATGGATGCGGAAGCCCTCCCGGTTTTAACTGAAAAAAATGCTTCGCTGCCTGTTAAAGAGACTCTTGCCATGCTTATTGGACGCTATTTCCAGCTTCACACGAAAGGAAATGAAGGCAGTATTAAGCGGTTATTGGATTGGGCAGATGATTTTGGTGATGATTTGGATAAATTTTTGCAGCTTACTGCATTGGGAACTGCGGTAGACACGTATCGTCCCAACCTGGAGAATGTCACGCTGATGACTTTACATGCTGCCAAAGGTCTTGAGTTCAAAGCGGTATTTATTGTGGGTTGTGAAGATGGATTACTCCCCTACTCTCTTTTTGAGGGTCAGTCTTCTGATCGTGAAGAAGAGCGGCGTTTGCTTTATGTGGGAATGACGCGGGCCAGGAAGTTTTTATTTCTTTGTCATGCGGACAAGCGGTTTTTAATGGGCAGGGAGTACCGGTTGAAGCGCAGTCTGTTTCTTGACCGGATTGAGAGAAAATTGATCGAATGGTCGCAGCAGGAGCGGAAGAAGGAAGACAAAGGGCCTGTGCAGCGTAAATTGTTTGATCTGGATTAACTGAGTGAGCCGCGAAGGCACGCGAAGAAACGCGAAGAAAAAATAAAAATCACAAATTCCAAATTACAAATTACAAACCCTTCTTTAGGAACGGAGTACAAATGATTACAATGGGGGACGATGGTAGAACCCCGTAACCCAGACTGACCGTGTATGAAAAGTTTTTGGAAGTCCAGAAACCTTTTTTCAAAAAGGTTTCTGGCCGCCGGAGGCAAAACTAAAACGTTAACTTAATCCCACTGGCAAGGTTTAAAAAGGATGGATTGATTTGGATTTGCGGGAGATTCATCTCCGTGGTAATCTCTTCCAGGGTTTTCATTATAATGATTTCTCCGGGATTAAGAATCTCCTTTAAATTAACATCGGCAGAGGCATCGGAACAGTAAAAATAGCGGCAAGCAACAAAAAGGCTAATCATATTGGAAAGTTTCACATTTAGGGCACCGCCGATATTTACCCCGATTTTAGACGCCGGTTCAATGGTGAAACTGAGCTTATAGAATTCCGAAAACATCACGCTGTGCCCACCCAACCAATAAAACGAATAACCCAATGTTGACGCCTCGCCTTTAAAACGAAAATAGCTCGCTCCCCCGGAGAGATCGACATGCAAATGACTGCCGATATCGAACCGGGCCAACAGGTTCAGCGCCAATGTGAGTTGGTTGATATGGCCGTCGGTATCCGGCAGGGCGATATCCCTATCGAAAATCACTGCTGTGGGGGTGTAGTCAGGGGGATATAAGGCCGTATATTCAAGGTGGACGTGATAGGAATTACCACTCCCTTTCAGTGAAGTTTTGTGAAACTCGGCCGCGGCTTGAATGCCGAAATGTGGGGTAAACAGGTGATTCACTGCCAGGAACAGGCCCCCACTATTTTTCCCTTCTAGATTTAACTCCTGTGAAGCTTCGGTTACTGCCCCGCTTTGGTACTGGAAAACCGGTGAGTATACCGGGTTGTAGGTATTATTTAAAGAGGGGACATTGAAACTCCCGCCCAGGGAAAATTCCCATTGTGCCGCACTTACGGTGATAGACGTAATAAGAAGCAACATTAATAAAAGATGCCAATTTTTTTTCATTTCAAACCTCAGACCTCCATGTTAACATTTCTTTCACGGGATTATTTTACCATACTATCTATTAATATTCTGTAAAATCTTACTAAAAAACATTTTTTCTATTGCCTTCAGCAGCCAGAGCGGAACCAATTTAGGAATTATAAGTGGCCAGGCCCCACTGCGGAGTCTGTCTCAAAACTTCGGGTGAACACGAAATGCTGGCCGAACCCCTACGCCCGCCCGGAAACCCTTTGTAGGGGCGAATCTTGTATTCGCCCGAAATTTCACATTCGACTTTTTTGGGGATTTTGAGACAGCTTCCTGCGTGGGGGAGCATTCGCAGAGGGCAAGGGTGGCGGATGATGTTTCGAGCGATGTGTCGTCTCCGTGGGCATTCAGGCCAACAAAACCATATACCAGTGATAACACACAAAGACTAAGACCAGCGAGCCTGCCGTAAACACCGTGTAAAACCATCGCCCCATTACGGACCGGTTTCTTTTTTTCCATTCCCAAAAGGTAAAACACACCAGGAGGATTGAAATGCAGCCAAAAGCCAAAGGTATCGTCGCAAATATCAATTTCACCTCAGCGTACTGCTTTTCCCCAAAACCGTTTTTTAACAGAAATTCCAATCCCCCTCTAAAAATCGTCACCGCCACATAAAACAACCCCAATACCCCATTTAACCAGGCAATAAAAGTTGCTGCAGCCCTTAACCCGCTTTTTTGCTTACCGGTTCCGGCATTCTTTGTTTTACGTTTTTCCAGGAAGCGGATACCCTTTCCAACCGGCCACATGATAAACCCTAACATGAAGATGACAAAGCAAACCATCATGATCAGCTTTAAATCACTGCCCACGACCGGTACCTGTTGTTGTTTCCCAATAGCCCGGCGCTTTTGAGATGCTGCCTGTTTCTTCTCCGGGAAAAAGCTTGAATAGACCTCCCGCAGGCGGGACGCTTTTTCCTTATGGCCCATGGTATGAAGCACGCGCCAATAAGACATCATTTCTTTTTTGTATAAATCCAGTGCATGTTCATCTTTTTCCTGCTCCAGTTGACTGGTAATTTCCTCCCGGGTCGATTTCCAGTTGACAGCCGCCAGGGTCCTGCCGGTTTTTCGGGGAAAGATAAACATTCTAAAAAAGGCTGCTGCCAACGGGGAATTTAGCACATCGCCGTCTCCAATGGGAAAGGGCCGGCTTAAAGCATCTGTATTGGCCAACACAATCAAGGTCATTTTTTCGTCCGGGGCTTTCAGGATCAATGTGGAGATGCTGGGTGAATAATACCCATAGTGCCAGATCAAGCGGACGCCGTTATATACCTGCGAAAACCAGCCCAGTGCGTAAGGCAGTCTCTCACCTGTGGGGGACACAAAAGGAGTAAAGGCCATTTCCTGTGTTTCGGGGCGGAGCAATCTATATTGTTGAAGGGCAATATCGTATTTGGCTATATCTAACACCGTGGATATCAGTCCCCCGGAAGCACCAAAAGAACGATGAAAATGTCCTTTTACTATACGGCCATTTTTATCCAGCGCATAGGGTTGGCTGAGGTTTTCGAATACCCGTGCAAATGCACTGCCGGAATATTCATGCGCGCTCATATTAGGAGCAGTGCCCGTCATATCCAGGGGTTTCAATATCTTTTCGATAAGGAGGTCTTTAAAAGACCGGCCCGATGCTTTTCTAATCACCTGGCCCAGGAATTGGAACCGGTAGCCGTTATAACTGTAAAATGTTCCCGGTTGGCCCTCGGAGGTATGGGAGAGTAGATGGCGGACGGTAATGACTCCAGGGCTGAAAATTCTAATATTGTATGTCGATACCGGGGTATCAAGGTCAAGTTTTCCCTGTTCAACCAATTGCATGATAATCGTAGACGCAAAGGTTTTGGTTAATGAGGCAAGGTAATATGATGTTTCCGGGGTGGCGACTATTTTTTTTTCTATATTAGCAAAACCGAATCCTTTTGCCCATAAGACGTTCCCATCTTTTACCATGGCTGCGGAGAGGCCCGGGATTTTCAAATCCCTTCTCAAGTCCTCTATAAATTGGATGAATTGTCTCGTTATATCCATTTCAGCCAACTGTGAATCCTTCACAACTGTGGCCTGGGAGAGTGCGGTCCCGTTTACTATAATAAATATCGTCATAAAAAGGACCATTTTCTTTTTCATAAGTAATAGTAATCGAGATTTCATATCATAATTTTACCAGACAAGGAAAAAGAGGACAAGCAAGAAAACACCGGAGGCAAAACTAAAACGTTAACTTAATACCACTAAAGGAATAAAGTTCCTGACCCCATTTTTAGTAGAATTCCCGAGACATCCAATTAATCAATTCAAGCAAAATTGCTTATTTTATCATGTCAGGAGCCAATTTACTGATACAAAATTGAATTTTGCATCTAGCAAAATACCATTTGAATGAAGCAAAATTGTATTTTGCATCACTGCAATGCCAATGTAATGCTAGCAAACTTAATTTTGCACCT
>WVZO01000707.1:7666-20676 GCA_011772425.1 Candidatus Aminicenantota bacterium | reverse complement strand
TAGAGCATTTTGTTCGTGCTTTCGATTTATCGAAAGCACCGTTAATACGGTCAGGAATAATCGAAACCCCGGAGGGCAATCATACCTGGATGATCGATGTGCACCACATTGCAGCAGATGGCGTATCCCAGGTCATTCTTATCGAAGATTTTATATCCATATATAATGATGGGGAGTTGGTACCTCTCAAACTTCAATATAAAGATTTTGCCGCATGGCAGAACCGTTTAATTAAAAGTGGTGGAATAGACCGGCAGGAGGCCTATTGGCTGAATTTATACCGGGATTCGCAAGAAATCCCCCGGCTGAATATTCCCTCCCACCATAAACGACCCGAAGTATTTACCTTTGCAGGAGATAGTTATGGGTTTTCTATTGAAAAAGAAGAAACAATAAAATTCAGGGAAACCGCTGCAAAGAACGGCGGTACTCTTTATATGTGCATCCTGGCGAGCCTTAATGTTCTTTTTTATAAATATTCGGGGCAGACAGATATAATTATCGGCAGTATAACCGCCGGGAGACAACATGATGATATCCAGGGAATTATCGGCATGTTTGCCAATACCCTGGCGATGAGAAATTATCCCGAAAGAGAAAAGAAATATGAGCTTTTCTTGAAGGAAGTTATCGATAATAGTCTCAGGGCGTTTGAAAACCAGGATGTCCAGTTTGAGGAAGTCGTGGATAAGCTGGACCTGGAGAGAGACCCTTCGAGAAACCCGTTATTCGACATTTGCATGGTGTTCCAGAATCTTCCCCAGATGGCAAAAGCCGGAAATACACCGGCATTTTCAAGGGAAAATGAAAAAGAAAAATTCTCCTTTAGCCTCTACAAGAACCCTATTTCCCGGTTTGATATGACGTTTTTTATCTATGAAATCAATGAAACGGTTTATATCGATATCGAATATTATACAGGGATATTCAAAGAAGAGACCATCCGGCGCCTGGTGCGTCATTTTAAGAATGTTGTTCAAACAACCATCGATGAACCCAATATAAAATTAAAAGATATTGAGATTGTAACCGAAGAGGAAAAGAGACAGGTTCTTTTCGAATTTAATGACACGGATGCGGATTATCCTGCGGACAAAACCATCCATGAATTATTTGAAGAAGAGGCAGCCAGAACGCCTGACGGCGTTGCTTTAGTTGGCAGTTGGCAGTTGGCAGTTGGCAAAAAAGAGAGAAACAGGGAAACAGTGCAGTTGACTTACAGGGAATTAAATCAATCGACAAATCGATTAGCCCATTTATTAAGAGAAAAAGGTATCAAGTCCGATGCAGTTGTGGGAATCATGGTGGACCGTAGTGCGGAAATGATTATTGGTATATTCGGCATATTAAAGGGAGGGGGTGCATACCTCCCCATCGATCCCGACTACCCGCAAGAACGAGTTAACTACATGCTGAAAGACAGCAATGCCCAGGTATTGTTGAGTGAGGTGAGTGAGTTGAGTAAGGTAAGTGAGGGAACTGAGGTGGTTACTCTGAGCGAGTTAAATGAAGATTGCCCTACTCACCCTACTCACCTTACTCACCATACTCACCTATGCTACGTCATCTATACCTCAGGTTCCACTGGGAGGCCCAAGGGGGTGATGGTGGAGCATCGTTCGTTGGTGAACCGGTTGAAGTGGATGCAGAAAAAATATCCTATTGGTGAGGGAGATACTATTTTGCATAAAACAACCTTTACCTTTGATGTATCGGCATGGGAAATATTCTGGTGGGCGATTCGGGGAGCCAGGGTTTGTTTACTTGCTCCTGGAGGTGAAAAAGACCCGCGGCAGATTATCGATGGCATTTCCAGGAATCGTGTTACGGTAGTGCATTTTGTGCCTTCCATGCTGAGCGTATTCTTGGATTATATAAAGCAGTCGGTAGACATGTATTCAACGTTATTACGCTCATTAAGGCAAGTAATTGCCAGCGGGGAAGCGCTCAGTGCCGCGCATGTTCATGCGTTTCGCCGGTTATTGTACAGCGAGAACGGCACGGCATTAGCAAATTTATATGGTCCCACCGAAGCCACCATCGATGTGTCGTATTTTGATTGTCTCCTGGAGGAAGATATTAAGCGAGTACCTATCGGGAAACCCATCGATAATATTCGTTTATATATTATGGGCCCTGGTGTGCAATTGCAGCCGGTGGGGGTTGGGGGTGAGTTGTGTATCGCCGGAGTCGGATTGGCTCGGGGGTATTTAAATCGCCCCGAATTAACTGCAGAGAAGTTTGTTTTAGCTCATAGCTCATGGCTCATAGCTGATAGGAGGGAGAAGAAAGCAAGCAATTCTGGAGAGCTCCCTATGAGCTATGAGCTATCAGCTATGAGCTACCTCTACAAAACCGGTGATTTAGCTCTTTGGCTGCCGGATGGGAATATTGAATTCCTGGGACGGATCGATCACCAGGTAAAAATTCGGGGATTCAGGATCGAATTGGGCGAAATAGAAAACCTATTACTAAATAAAGAAGAAATAAAAGAGGCCGTGGTACTGGCAAGAGAAGATAAACCCGGCGATAAATACCTGTGCGCTTATATCTCAGCCGGTAAGGAGTTGGATCATTCTGGTTTGCGGGATAGTCTTGTCGGGATATTGCCGGATTATATGGTCCCATCTTATTTTATTCAACTGGAGCGAATTCCCTTAACAGCCAACGGCAAAATCGATCGGCGAGCCTTACCTGCACCGGAGGTTACCACCGGGGAAGAATACACAACGCCGCGGACATGGTTGGAAGCGAAATTGGCCGGGATATGGTCAGACGTATTGGCAGTAAACGATCATGTCGCCATAGGTATCGATAATAAATTCTTTGAGTTGGGCGGGCATTCATTAAAAGCCGCAATACTCACTACGAGGATTCATAAAGAATTGGGAGTGAAGGTGCCGTTGGTGAAGGTCTTTAAGCATCAAACCATCCGGTCATTAGCGGAATATATAAGACAGTTGGAAGGAACCCGGTATGCGAGCATCGAGCCTGTTGAAGAGAGGGAATATCATACACTCTCTTCAGCCCAGAAGCGGTTGTATTTTCTTCAACAAATGGACGTGAACAGTACGGCTTACAATATGCCCCTTGTGTTACCTCTTGGGAAAGGCATTGAAATAGATAGACTGGAAAATACATTAAAAAAACTGATTGATCGGCATGAAAGTTTAAGGACATCGTTTATTAAGGCGAATAATGAGCCGGTTCAGAGGGTCCACGAACCCGAGGAGGTAGAATTTGAAATCGAGCAACACACCCCGGCCCTGACGGGCCACCCCTCTCAAGAGGGGATTTCTTCAGCTTACAGGAATCCCCTCCCTGGAGGGGTGGCCGAAGGCCGGGGTGGGTTAGAGCATTTTGTTCGTGCTTTCGATTTATCGAAAGCACCGTTAATACGGTCAGGAATAATCAAAACCCCGGATGGTAATCATATCTGGATGGTGGATATCCATCATATTGTATCGGACGGGACATCTCAAACGATTCTTGCAGAAGATTTTATGGCGCTTTATAACGGCAAGGCGTTGGAACCGCTGAGTCTTCAATATAAAGATTTTTCCTGTTGGCAGAATCGTTTGTTTGAGGGTGGGGAGATAAAGAGCCAGGAGGATTACTGGCTTGGGTTATACTCGGGAGAAATCCCTAAGCTGGATCTGCCTGCTGATTACAAACGGCCTGAGATTTTTACCTTTACTGGGGATAATTACCAGTTCGTGTTGGAGAAGGAGGAAGCAGCAAAGTTCAAGAGTCTGGCTTCCGGGAGTGGGGGCACCCTGTATATGAATATCCTCACGGCTCTTAATACGCTTTTTCATAAATATACCAGTCAAACGGATATCATTATCGGTACAGGCATTGCCGGTCGCCCCCATGCTGATCTTCAGCAGATCATTGGCATGTTTATCAATACCCTGGCCATGAGGAACACCCCGGAGTCAGAGAAAACCTATTTAACTTTTTTAAAGGAAGTAATCGACACCAGTGTCACTGCCTTTGAAAACCAGGATGTTCAGTTCGAGGAACTGGTGGACAAACTGGACCTGGAAAGGGATGCCTCCAGGAATCCTTTGTTTGATATCATGATGGTGGTTCAGAATTTCAGGAAAGCAGGAGAAGCTATTTCAGGAGTAGATGATTTCAGCCAGTTTGATGTGCTGCCAACAACAGATGAAAATCTTCCCGCTGCCGAATATAAGAACGTCACTGCTAAATTTGACATGACGTTTTTTGTCCATGAGTTGGGGGATGATGTTTATATCAACATCGAATACTATACCGGTATATTTGATCGCAAGAGCATCCAACGACTGGTATCCCATTTTAAGAATGTTATTAACGCAGTTATTAACCAGCCTGATGTAAAGTTGAAAGAAATTGATATTATTCCTGGAGAAGAGAAAAAGCAGTTACTTGATGAATTTAATAATACTGCCGCAGAGTATCCGGAAGATAAAACGATCCACGAAATTTTTGAAGAGCAGGCAGAGAGGACACCGGATCATGGCGCATTGGTTTATGAAGGAGATGTACTGACTTATAGGGGACTGGATCAACAGGCCAACCAATTGGCCTGTTATCTTCATTATGAAAGGGGAATTCATTCAGCCAATGATAACAGAGTTGGGATATTCATGTCCCATTCATGGTATCTTCCAATTGCGATCCTGGGAGTACTCAAAGCAGGGGGTGCTTTTGTTCCGTTGGAACCGTCACTCCCGGAAGAAAGAATCAAGTATATGATAAACGATGCATTCACGGGTATCGTTATATCGGAAAAGAGATATATAAGGACGTTGAACCGGTTGCAGTGGGAGTGTAAGGATTTTCATAGTTATTTATGCATGGACAGCTTTGATATTCATGGAGAGGATGAAGTTGAAACGAATGAGCTGATGAATGAAGAACTGTGGAATCATGTAGGAGAGACAGCGGTGAATGAGATAACAGGAGGCGGTTGGGTTAGCAGTTATACAGGAGAGCCGTTTTCCAAAGAGGAGATGGATGAATATGGGGAGAATATTCTCAAGAAACTGGAACCGTTACTTCATGAAAAGATGCGGGTATTGGAGATCGGTTGTGCTTCCGGTATCAGCATGTACCGCATCGCTCCGAAAGTGGGATTGTATTATGGCACTGACCTGTCGGCAGTTATCATTGATAAGAACAAGAAAAGAGTTCAGCAAGAGGGGTATTCTAACATAAAACTTTCATGCCTTGCTGCCCATGATATCGACACACTGGAAGAAAACAATTTTGATCTCATTATCATGAACAGTGTGATCCAGTGTTTTCATGGACATAATTATTTGAGGAAAGTGATCAGGAAATGCATCGATTTGGTGGGAGAAAAAGGGTATTTATTTATTGGTGATATCATGGACCAGGAGAAAGCGGATGCCCTGGTCCGGGAACTCCTTGACTTCAAGTATGCCAATAGGGGGAAGAATTATACCACAAAGACAGATTTTTCTGCAGAGTTATTTGTATCCAGGGGTTTTTGGGAAGACCTCGAGGCAGATTTGGAAGTCATAGAGAAAATCGACTTTTCAGATAAGATTTATACCATTGAAAATGAACTGAGCAAATTCAGGTATGATGCATTGGTGATCATTAATAAGGACAGGTCTCTCGTTAAAAGTAAACACAGGAAGAAACAGAAGTACCAGGATGATTTAAGAGCTCTTTCCAAATTTGATAGGGAAAGGCTTGATCCAGGTATACGTATACATATACAGCCGAACAACCTTGCTTATGTCATTTACACATCGGGGTCAACCGGAAAGCCCAAAGGTGTAATGATAGAGCATCGAGGTATTTCGAGTTTGAGTGTTTTCCATAAAACGAATTTCAGGATTAATGAAATGGACCGGCTGGTTCAATTTGCCAGCAGTTCGTTTGATGCATCGGTGTGGGAAATCTTTATGGCGTTATTAAGTGGAGCCGCATTGTACGTAGTGAGCAGAGAAGTGATTGGGAATTTTAAACTATTTGAAACCTATTTTAACAAGAACCGGATAACCATGGTTGTTCTTCCGCCCCCTTATGCGAATCATTTGGATCCGGATGCGTTTGGTTCATTACGATTGTTAATTACGGGTGGATCAGCCTCGACACCTGGTTTGGTGGATAAGTGGAGAGAAAAAGTTGAATATATCAATGCATATGGTCCTACAGAAACAACGATTTGTGCAACTTGTTGGCATGCAAAAGAAGGAATTGAGAGCGTCAATGTGGTCCCTATTGGCAAGCCATTGAATAATACCTATATCTATATATTGGATGGCAATTTGAATGTTCGGCCTATAGGGATTCCGGGTGAGTTGTGTATCGCAGGTATTGGTGTAGCCAGGGGGTATTTAAATCGACCGGAATTAACAGCAGAAAAATTTGACCATGATTTATGGGATTTTCAGGATTACCAGGATGAGAAAAGAAAGGGGAGAGGGAGCAAAAACTCTGTGTTCTCTGTGTCCTCTGTGGTGAAAAATAAAATATACAAAACTGGAGATTTAGCTCGTTGGCTGCCGGATGGGAACATCGAATTCTTAGGGCGAATGGATCAGCAGGTGAAGCTGAGAGGTTTTAGGATAGAGCTGGGAGAAATCGAATCCCGGTTGTTAAAACATGATTTAATTAGTGAAGCCTTTGTTATAGACAGGGATAGCGGGGGAGGCGATAAATACCTTTGTGCCTACATTGTTTTGAGAGAAATGTTTGATTTGTCCGAACTCAAGGATTATCTTTCCAGTAGCTTACCGGACTATATGATACCCTCCTATTTCGTAGATATTGATAAAATTCCTTTGACCCCCAGCGGCAAAGTAGATTCTAAAGCCTTGCCTGAGCCTGAAGTGACTGCAGGTGGGGGATATACGGCCCCCAGGAATGAGGTGGAGAAGAAATTGGTAGGGATATGGCAGGAGATTTTGGGTGTGAATATATCTATAGGAATCAATGATAATTTCTTTGAACTTGGGGGGCATTCGTTAAAAGCAACCGTTATTACATCCAGGATTTATAAGGAATTCGGTATAAAGATTCCGCTGGTGGAAATATTCAGGTTTCCTACAATTAGAGGCTTAAGCGGATATATGGAAGCATCCTCGAGAGAAGAATTTATGGAAATCGAACCGGTGGCTGAGAAAGAATACTATGAATTATCCTTTAATCAAAAGCGGTTATGGATTATCCAGCAAATGAACAAAGATGACAACGCCTACAATATGCCTGACATGATCGAAATAAGCCAGGATGAAAATGGTGGTGTCGGAGTGGATGTTGAATTAATTAAAAAGACAATCCATGAAATAATCGCGCGACATGAGAGTCTGCGAACGGGTTTTAAGGAGATCGACGGAAAACCGGTTCAATATGTTGTTAACAATTACGCGTTACCCTTTGATGTGGAAGATGTTTCTTTCATGGAGGAACGCGAAAGAGAAATCAAACTTAAAAAGATGTTGGATGAATTTAACCTGAAACCCTTTTTACTGGATGAACCTCCGTTATTTCGAACGTTATTGATAAAGTCAAAGAAAGATCAATATATACTTGCCTACAACATTCATCATATTGTTTCGGACGGGTGGTCCATGGGAATCCTGGAGAGAGATTTCCATGAAATTTTTCATGCCTATTTAAATGGCAGTCGCGGGATTGAGTTGAAGCGGGCTCCCAGTCGGATAACATATAAAGATTTTACTGGTTGGCATAATCGACAGATAGAGGATGGATATAATCGAAGCACCTCCCGTGAATTTTGGGTGAGATTTTTAAAGGAGGAATTGCCTATACTCCGGCTTCCCGGGGATTTTGATAGGATTGAAGGGGACAAGAGAGGCGCGAGTTTCCGATTTGCTCTTCCCGGGGATATTAAAGATGCACTGAATCAATTAAGTAAGGCATACAATATTACTTTATTTGCCCTGATGTATTCCATTTACAATATTTTTCTAGGGAACATATCGGGACAGCGAATGATTGTTTCCAGTGTAGTGAATGCCGGCCGTGATCATCCATCGCTCCAGGATATTGTTGGTTTTTTTGTGAATTCGGTCATATTCAAAACCGAAATAAAACCGGAAGAAATCTTTATTGATTTTGCCAAAAGTCTCCAGGAGCGTGTACTGGAATTTTTCGGACATCAGACTTATCCCCTGGAGCTTGTCCTGGATGAAGTTGGAATTCAATACCCGGAAGTTGCTTCTTCGTTTAATATGATCAATATCTATGGTAATAGGGAAACCGCTTCCTTAGAGAACCTGGAATCTTTTCATACCCCTGAAATACAAAACGTCAAGTTCGATATCGAACCGTATGTACAGGAATTCAGTAATGGCATTGAAATCAATGTCAGTTATAACAGAGATCGTT
The DNA here is from genome assembly GCA_011772425.1 of Candidatus Aminicenantota bacterium. Classification (GTDB taxonomy): domain Bacteria; phylum Acidobacteriota; class Aminicenantia; order UBA2199; family UBA2199; genus JAKAGC01. Next base: position 12,300 of record WVZO01000707.1, on the reverse strand, counting down.
TTAAGGCGGAAAATATCGAATATATGATGGCTAAATATCGAAAAATAATCGAATATTTTGCTTTCAATCCTCAAAAACAGCTCAAAGATTTCAAAGAAGAAAGAAAAAGAAGGTCTTTTAAGAGAAAGGCATAAATATTTTTTTTGATTGTCCCCTTGTCCCTTGTCCCCTTCCCTGTTTTTCCCATTTTTTTGCCTGTCCCCGTTTTTCTCCCGTTTTTCTGAGATGGAGGTTTATTCGATAAACTCATAGGTTTATTGGTAAACACGTTGGATTGATCGTTGGTTTCGGCTTATATCTGCCTGTTTTTTTAAATCAATAAAACCACCGGTTTATTGAGAAAAGAAGGAAATTTTTTCAAATATTTCGAAAACATCGTGAAATAAGGTTTTTGGGAAAATTCCCGGGTTTGGCACGGAAGTTGCGTATTATTTTTCGGTTTGATTGGGCAGCGTTGAACATTAAACATTCAACGCTGTCCCCGTTTTTAAAAAAGGTGATAAAATTTGTTTTTGATATAATATATATTGGAAAGAGTTTTAAAACTCAAGAGCAAGAATTTCGAAACTCAGAAGTAGGAGTTTCAAAACCAAAAAAAGGAGGTGAATCAAAATGAAAGCCAAAAAATCAAACAAAAAACTCACGTTAAGGAAGGAAACGTTTGCCAATCTGGACATTAACGCAATGACCGGCGTCAAGGGGGGTATTTGGACTGTTCATGATACCTGCCATCCTTACTGCGACACGTATTGTACCTGCGGGCGAATGACCATATGTGAGTGTGACTGAGAAGTAATTTCTTGATTTTAAGGGGCAAGGGCCGTTCTTGCCCCTTTTTTTTCCCCTCTACCCGTTTTTCCATTCTCATCAAGATATCGGCGATGTCTTTTCAAGATATCGGCGTAGTCGTCAAATCCATCTTAAGTGCGCCCTTTTCCGAAGAATTCAACTTTTCAAACACCGACTCAGCTCAGAGTCAACTCTGTTAAAGGGATGGTGCCCTCTCCTCCGAGAAAGACAAGAAAGAGAGGATAAGCCGCAAGTAACCTGTGTGACCTCCCCTCTTCCATTGTCTTTTCAGCTTCTCAAATGTTTAATGGTTTTCAAAATTTATTGCCTGGGTGGTTGTTTAATTTTGCCGGGTATATACGGTCTCCATATTTTTGAATTCATTGGCACCATACATCCCACCGCTGGTGTACATTTCCATGATGAACTTGTCTTTATCAACGATCCTGGTAATGATTCGTACGTTTAAATCACCGCCGGTAATGGGACAAACCCAAACGCCGGCTTCAGACCTGATTTTTCCTGTCTTGTCCAGGCTGCCGGAAGAAGGATAGAAACCCGTGCCCATATTATCGATCCAGTGGGAGAGGAATTTCTTTTTCATGTTGTCGTAACCGACCAGTTGCCGTCCTTCAAACGGCATACCCTGGAATTTACTCTTGATATGAGCTTCCAGGTAACGACCGCCCATGATCAATTTGCCCGTGGCCATGTGAATGGCCTTTTCAGGCTTGCTGTTGGGAGCCATCCACATTTTGGCATCGCCCTTCCAGGTACCCACAAAAAATTCCAAATGCTTGTGGCTGTCACTGGGAGTGGCATAAGCCATCCACCGTTTCTGTACTTCTTCCTGGGAAAGTGGGCTGCCTTCCGCTGCCGAGAAGGTAACTCCAACTACCAACACCATCGCTAAAGAAGCGACTAATATCTTTATATGTCTCATTTTTTTCTCCTAAATTGTTTGTTTTTAATTTTATTTTTGAAGTTGGCAGATGATAGAATAAAAAACTCAATTTGTCAAGCTTCTATCAAAATAAAACTGCGAGAGGAAAAGGGAAAAGTAAAAAGGGACTGGTGCCTTACCATATTACTTTTTTCGGTGAAGTCACGCCCTTTGCTTACTGAGAGCAACAGGTGTTCGTTTCGGGCCAAGGGAGAAGAGGAGAAGAAGAGAAGAATGTGAGTCTGGAGGAATTTCTACCTGGACTTTTAATGAGAAAAATAGTACAATGTGCCTCAATACAAAACGTTGCCCACAGGAATAAACGTACAACGTAAAACGAGGTAAGACAATGAAAAGAAACATTAGCGTTTTAATCGTATTGATCATTTTTTCTTTCCTGGTTGGGGAATATAATTGGGCACTCATTCCCCCCAGCAAAGAACAGGTGGAAAAGTACCGGCAGGATGGCAGTTGGAACAGGCGGGTGGCTGCTGCCAAACAATTGGGTTCTCATCGGGTTTCGCCTGCCCTGATCGCATGCGCCAGGAATAGATTGCAGAATCTCCCGGGTCGTGATCGAGGTCCTATAATGCCTAACAAAGACAATATAAACCTGGAACCGGTGGAACCATTGTCCTTGTTTCCAGGGAGTTTACCAGGGCTGCCTGCCACTGGGAAAGTAAAAATTCTTACACTATTGGTTAGCTTTGCCGATTATCCAAACCAGTTTCCAGGAGATTATATCAACGACCGGCTCTATGGGAATCCTTCAGCGGGTTACCCGTATGAAAGCTTGCGTAATTATTACTTGCGTTCTTCCTATAACCAACTGGAGATTGAAGGAGATGTCCTGGGCTGGTACCAGACTCCCTATCCCCGTGCAGATGTGGCACCCAACGATGCTGATTATACCGGGGGAAATACAGTTAAAAGGGAGAACCTGATCAAGGAAGTATTGACTTATTATGATAACCAGGGCCATGATTTCAGCCAGTATGATAACAATGGGAATGGGATTATCGACTATTTTATCGTAGTTTGGACAGGCCCCAGGGGTGAATGGATAGATTTCTGGTGGGCGTATCATGTTTATTTTACTGATTGGAACTTTAAACTGGATGGAAAGGTGTTGGGCGATTATTCGTGGCAGTCGGAAAAGGAGGACAACAGGGCAGCTTCAGGCCTTTCGGTTTCCACCATCATCCATGAAACCGGCCATGCCCTTGGTTTGCCGGACTATTACGACTACGACGAAGATGTCGGACCCAGCGGCGGTATTGGTCACCTGGGCATGATGGACAGCACAGAGGGCGACCACAATTGTTTCAGCAAATTTTTATTGGGATGGATTGATCCTATGGTTTTCACTTCAGGCCTGCAAACGATCTCTTTTGCACCTTCAGGTACTACACCGGATGCGGCTATTGTCATGCCGGGTTTTGACTTACAAAATCCGTATGCCGAATTCTTTATGATCCAGAACCGCTATCCGTTGGGAAACGATACTGACTTTACTTACCCCGGCCTGGTGATCTGGCATGTGGATGCTCGACTAAATGATAGAGGCACTAATTTCGAATATGATAATTCCTACACCGTTCACAAGCTGCTGCGTGTGATGGAGGCGGACGGCCTGGAGGAAATTGAAACCATGCTGGCTCGTTTTGATGCCGGAGATTTTTATACCCCGGGCACTGTATTTGGGCCTATTTCAAGTCCTTCAAGCGCCAAATACAGCGGACACCCTACTGCAATCCAGGTGGATCAGATTCAGTTGGACAATGAAATGGCATCTGCGGCGATCACGGTTCAAAATCTTGCCAGGATCGATCTTTATGTGGAGAGAAAAGTTGAAAGAAGCTGGCTGACAAAAAAAGCCTATGCCCAGCTGGATATTACCATACGGTTTGAGGGAGCAATCGATGCCTCAAACTCTCGATACGTGATCTACAGGAAAGAACCGGGTGAACAGTATGAGTCAATTATAACATTGGATTATTCGGAATTTCAGTCCAATTCGCTGACCTATTACGATAAATACTTTCCCATTGATCAATCCTATATTTACATAGTTGTGGCCTATGACTCCCAGGATCATTTGATCGGGGTGTCCCCGGAGCGAAACATAAAAGGAGAGGAATAATGAAAACAAAAATGAAAAAATTCAGTATATTATCGGTTTTGCTGATGTGTTTTTTTGTTCATGGTTTTGGGCAGGACAGCCGTAATTATAAATTTGCCTTGTTACTGGAAATGGACCACATGATGCCGGGTGATGGGTCTTACCGGGAGTTGTACGGTGTCAGTTCCTTTTTACCTACCGTTCGCGCAGAGGTAAAAATAAATAACAAAAATTATGTCTGGGGCTCATTTTCCTTTTTAAAAGAAACAGGAACCACTGCGGGAGAGTTGATGGAGCCCATTGAATCCAGCCAGTATTTTATTGGTTTTGGTGGGGCGTATCGTATTAAATTATCCCAGGCCAGTAACCTTGATCTGCGCTACGGAGGTGTTTGGATTTCTTATAAAGAAAAGGCATTCCAGGAGGAATATCCAGGAGATACATTTGGGTTGGAGTTGGGCATCGATTATAAAGCCCGGCTGTTTTCAAAGGTGTTTATCTATATTTCCGCGGCTTATATCTATGGCACAGCTAAAACTGAAGAAACAGATCAACGTATCACCCTGGGTGGAGTCAAAACCGGGCTTGGGCTCGGTATCGGGTTTTGATCTTATTCCTTTACTTCAGCTCTTACTTTAACAATGGAAAAAGACTGCTGGTAGGAATTGGTGCGAATCCTCATGAAGGTGGCGAACCGTCCGGCTTTCATGGGGGTGAGAACAATCTTAACATCCATTTCTTTCCCGGGTGCCACAACATCTTTAGCGAATAGAAGGGAAA
>WVZO01000707.1:475-7512 GCA_011772425.1 Candidatus Aminicenantota bacterium | reverse complement strand
TTCCAGCCTTGGCACCGTGCATCCACAACTGCTGTTAATGCTGTTAATGATCAGTGTTTCATTCCCAGTATTTTTAAATTTGAACTCCAGGTCCAATACCTTACCGGCATCGATTTCACCGATATCGATCTCAGTGGTTTCAAATACCATTTTGGATTCCGCTGCCAATGCCCCGGACAGGGCAAATACCAGTGAAAAAATAATAATAGCTAATCGTTTCATTTTACCTCCTGTTAAAGAATGTCTCAGGATTTCTACAAATCGTTGCTAATATAAGATTGCCAGCGATTCGTTTTACTACTCCATTAACGAAATGACGGAATGATGGAATAATACCATTCACGCCATTATTTGTCAATACGTTCCCGACCCGGTTTTGCCTATCGCGATAATGAAAGCGGTTACTTTTTTCGTCCCGGTTTCATGAACCTGCTGTTCACACTCCGCACCCACGGGAGTCCGGGTATCGAAGATTACCAGGTAACCTTCATAAACAGCCTCTGAAGCCTGGTATTTCTCCGTTAGCTGGATAAGCCCTTCATTAAGCGTACGGGTAAGGTTCCCGTGATTCATCTTGGTCTCGATAATATACATCGGCCTCGCTGAAAAACGTCCCGATAAATCTCTCTTTATAAATGTTATTGGCCACTGCGGCTTTTTTTTCTTTTTTCTTTATCAGTCCGTATTGCTCCAACCACGACTGATCTTTATCGTCCGGCCTGTATTTGACATGATCGAACACGATCTCGACAAACATTTCTTTATACAGTATGGCTTTTTCATAAAGATTGTCAAAGTGGTCGTTTTTCTCTAACAGGAGGATTTCAATGGCCTTTTCCACATCGGTTTCATCGATGGGCTCCACGGTTCCCGGTTTAATATTAACGGTCAGGATGGTTCCCAGCCGGTTCACCAGCCAGGGCTGTCCCTGGGTTTCTTCATAAACCCTTTTTACCGCCTCTTCGGTAAAGGGCTGGCCGGTTTCTTCGCTGTATTGAGAATAGAGATCGCGCACATTTTTCAAGGAGAACGGCGGTAAATCCACCTGGTCGGCGATATTAAAGGGAGATACACCGCCTACGATGAGTTTGGTTATATTGCGAATACCCAGTAAACCTACGGAATAAAGGGCTTTTTGATTTACTTCCTTGTATTTCAAGTATAATTCCCTTATTGCGGTAAGAAAATTTCCCAATTCCTTCCCGGGAATGCCGTCGAATTCGTCGATGAAAATGACAATTTTCTTGAATTGAATGAGCCGGTTTAATTGCTCGAACAACCTCCGGAAAGAAATATGGTTTTTAAGGTGATGACTATCTAAAAACCGGTTTACGTTTTCGACTTTTTCACACCCGACTTCGGTTAACCGGTTTCTTAATTGGTGATAGAGTTCTTCTTCGATCTCCGAATAAAAATCCTTTTTGCTTAAACCGGCATAGTCCTGGAAACTCAATATTATGGCGATATATACGGGATTATTGTGCAATTGGCCGCACATCCTCTTCAGGAATGTTGTCTTGCCGCTCTGCCGAGGGGCAAATATAGAAAAGTACCGGCCCCGGTCAATCATGGTTTTCATATCTTGACTTTTCCTGTTGGTAACATTTTCGAGGGGAACATAGTAAGCTTCTTCAGGATTTACCGTACCTGAATCTTCAAAAATGCGTTTGGGTTTTCGATAATTCATTTTGTTTGTCCTCTGCTTTTTTTCGCATGTGTTTATCTTATTGCAAGCGGTCTCATTTGTCAAGGGCGGGAGAAAAACCTAAATCCACCGTCGAGTTTTCGTATGTAGGGGCGTATCCTTGTGATCGCCCCTATAAGGAAGATATGGTGCCAGATAATTTATTTCTCACTGTCCGGGAAAAATAACCTCATGTAACGCAAGCGTAAGTGCATGTAACGGAAACGTAAGGGGTGTTTCAACAAAAATATCCGATTGTCCCGACAAAAAATAGAGATGTTCCAATAAAAAATGCAATTGTCCCGGTAAAAAATAGAGATGTACCGGTAAAAACTCCGATTGTACGAGCAAAAGTTGTCAAAATAAATTACCTGGCACCATACGCCCATACTCATGGGGCACGATATCAAGAAGCAAAGTACAAAGACTGACCGTGTATGAAAAGTTTTTGTGGGGGTCCAGGGGGCAGTTTTTTCAAAAAGGGGACGGCGTCCCCAGCCTATAGGCGTCGTTCATGACATTTGAAAGGTACCATTCGGGAAAAATTTGTTTTTTTTGCGCGTTTTTACAGAATATTAGTAAAAAGAGCCCCCTGGCGTTTTTTATTTTTTTAGCAAGGATTTTGTCCCGGGATTGTCCAATATATAATAAAAAATTTTTTGAAATGGAGGAAACGACAATGAAAAAGTTTATCTTATATTTAACGACTGTAACCCTTTTGGCGACTGGTTCGCTTTTAACTGCGGGGATGCATGGCGGGACAAAGGAGAGCCATGTGGCTCACTTCAACCATTATATCGTTGCCCAGGAAGCCCTTGCTGCGGATAATTTTGCCAATGCAAAGAAAGCGTTCCTGGCACTGGTGAAGGCCAGTGAAGGAGAATTCAAAAAGCTGGTGGAAACGGCAGCCAGGGCCGGCGATATAAAATCGATGCGCAAAGCGTTCAAAAAAATCTCCGCGAAAGTTGCCGGGATGGGACAACCAGAGGGCTACGGCGTTGCCTTTTGCCCCATGGCAGACAACAACACCGGGGCCTACTGGGTTCAAAAAAAGGGTAAGATAACGAATCCCTATTTTGGCTCGACCATGCTCCGCTGCGGGTCCTTTAAAAAATACCCGTCAAGTAAAGAGCATCAACATAAACATCACCACTAATATATCCTCTCCTGAAACCGGGTCGGCGAAACAATATCGTTTGCCGATCCAGTTTTTGGGATTCAGTGATAAGGAGGAACAAAATGATTAGAAGAAAAAATGGACATAGAAAAAATGGACAGGCAAAAAATATTTAAAATAATAGTGAGGTAAAGAGATGAAAATTCTGATTATTATCAACGATGCACCTTATGGGACAGAAAAAGCTTACAACGCTATGCGACTGGCAATGACATTACAAAAAGAGCACGCAGAAGTGGAAGTACGTATATTTCTTATGGCAGATGCTGTAACATGTGCGTTGCCTAATCAAACAACCCCACAGGGCTACTATAACCTGGAGCGAATGTTCAAATCGGTTATCAACAAAGGCGGAAAAGTCAAAGCTTGCGGAACCTGCGCCGATACCCGGGGTATCAAAAACATTGGTTTGGTTAATGGAGTTGAAATCAGCACCATGACTCAATTGGCTTTATGGGCCGTTGATTCAGATAAAGTTCTTACATTTTGAAATCTTAATAGGTTTTAAATAGTTTAGATAATGAGATTTTGAAGGAGGTTTTAATGGACAATTTATATGACATTTTAAAATTCATACACATCATTAGTTTTGTCTTTATGGCTACGCCGCTCTTCAACCTTATTGTTGTAAATGAGAGAGCATTGATGGAAAAAGGATTCGTCTATGCTACAGACCGTTACATGGAAAACATTATCCGTCATGGCGCCCTTCGCTGCTATATGTTTCAATCCGGTGTACTGATAAGTGGCATTTTATTATTGGTTTTTGGGCCGCTGGGCATAGAAGCATTATGGCAGAACTGGGTAATTCTGCTTAAAACAGTGCTGTTGATTTTGTTGATGAGCCTGCTGTCTTATGTTCACTTTGGATTGCAGCCAAAAATTGAGGCCCTCATGGCAGAAGGGAAACCCGATGCCCCGGCTCCGGAGAATCTGTCCTCCCGGTTGAAACCTTACCGCGTTCGACGTAAGAGACTGGCAACGTTTTGCTTGTTTTTCGTTATTACCATTATTATATTAGGTATGCAGGTCTACAGTACTTTCAGCCCTATTTTGATCCTCGGTTTAATTGCACTGGCCGCGTTGTTTGCCTGGCGAGCCAATAGAACGTTGATCCGGTTTGGGTGGTTTTAGTCTGCATCTTCCTGAGAGGAAAAGCGAAAAAGGAGACAGTGAATCGATAGTTATAAAGAGTTGTCAGTAGAGTTTAAACGACTTACACAGCGAGAAAAATTTCTCTTTAATTTCATAATGCTCATATTACATCTCCTTATTTTTTTCTATTCAATTTTTTGAGAGTTTACATATTTGGCTTGAAACGTTTTAGACTGAGTGAATTGGATACCACCGAAACTGAACTAAACGCCATTGCCGCTCCGGCAATGATGGGACTCAATAGCCCGAAGGACGCGAAGGGAATGCCGATGGTATTATAAATAAATGCCCAGAAGAGGTTTTGTTTTATTTTAACCATGGTCTTTTTTGAAAGTTTTATAGCTGTGCTCAATGTCCTGAGATTCCCTTTCATCAAAGTGATGTCGCCGGTTTCAATGGCAATATCGGTCCCGGTGCCTACGGCGACACCGATATCGGCCGCTGCCAGTGCTGGCGCATCGTTGATGCCGTCTCCCACCATTGCCACGATATATCCTTTATCTTGCAGTTTTTTGACCTGGTCTGCTTTTTGCTCCGGCAGTACATGAGCCAGGATACGGGTTTTCTCAATGCCGACGTGCTTTCCAATGGCTTCAGCGGTTCGCTGATTATCCCCTGTGATCATGTAGGTCTCTATTCCCAGGGCTTGAAGTTGGCGGATGGCCTCCCGGGAATCGTCTTTTACCGTGTCCGCCACCGCGATAACACCGCTGAAGACCCGGTTAACCGCCGCATACATCACTGTTTTTCCCTCCATTTCAAGACGTTGGACCGTTTCCTTTAACCCATCGGCATTAATATTATTTTCCCGCATGAATCCATGGGTTCCCACCAGGATGGTTTTATTTTTAAGGGTTGCGGAAACACCCTTGCCGGGCACGGCAATAAAATTTGCCGGGTTATGGAGTTCCAGGCTCTCTTCTTTTGCTTTTTGTACGATTGCCGCGGCCAACGGATGTTCGGACCGTTTTTCAGCACTGGCGGCAAAAGTAAGCAGTTTAGTGGTATTTATATTTACCTCTTCCACCGGGATAATATCCGTTACCGCGGGTTCTCCTTTTGTAACGGTACCGGTTTTATCGAAAATAATGGCATTTATTTTGTAGGCGGTTTCAAGGCTTTCGGCGCTTTTTATAAGGATGCCGTTTTCCGCGCCTTTGCCGGTTCCCACCATAATGGCTGTGGGGGTCGCCAGGCCCAATGCGCAAGGGCATGCGATCACCAGTACGGAGACCGCCGCGATTATTGCCATCGTGGTATTCCCGATAATGAGCATCCAGGTCAAAAAAGTAAGCGCTGCAATGAGCAGCACCACCGGCACGAAAACACCGGCCACTTTATCGGCCAATTGTTGAATCGGTGCTTTCGACCCCTGGGCTTCCTCTACAACTTTTATGATTTGGGCAAGGACCGTATCTTTCCCGACTTTTGTCGCTGTAAAGGTCAATGAGCCGTTTTTGTTGATGGTCCCGCCGGTCACCGCATCCCCCGGTTGTTTTTCAACAGGAATGCTTTCCCCGGTGAGCATACTTTCATCAACAGCGGAGTTTCCTTCGCTGACTTCCCCATCCACGGCAATCTTCTCCCCGGGTCGAACCAGGATGGTATCGCCTACGATGACGTTGGCGATGGGAATATCGATTTCTTTACCATCACGCACCACCCGGGCATGTTTAGGTTGTAAACCGATAAGCTTTTTAATAGCCTCGGAGGTTTTTCCTTTTGCCACCGCTTCAAGGTATTTGCCCAGGAGGATAAGAGTGATAATGATGGCGGATGCTTCAAAATAGAGTTCCGGGTGTGTACCTGCCGGGATTTCCTTGAAAAAGCCGTTATAAATACTGAAAAAATAGGCGGCACTGGTTCCCATTGCCACCAGCACATCCATTCCCGGGCTTTTGGCTTTCAGGCTGTAATACGATTTTTTATAAAACCGCCACCCGATGATAAACTGGACCGGTGTGGCAATGGCCAGTTGAAACCATGGATAATGGAGAAAGGGCACCGCTATTTTGAAAAGTGCCGTAACCATTGCCATAAATAGGGGGAAGCTCAGCAATACGGATATAATGAAGGTGATTTTTAACTTCTTGATCTCCTTTTGACGGACTTCCTTTTCTCTATCGACGGATTCGCTGTCCGCATCTACCACTTCGGCATGGTAACCGGCATCTTCAACGGCCTTGATCATGGCCGGGGTATCTGTCATGGTTGGGTCGAAGTCTATGTAGGCTTTTTCAGCGGCAAAATTTACACTGGCATATTCGACTCCCGGGAGGTTTTGCAAGGTCTTTTCAATTCGATTGGCGCAGGATGCACAGGTCATACCGGTGAGATTGAGTTCAGTCGTGCTCTTTTGAGGAGGTGCTTCATCGATGACACCGTACCCCGTATCTTTGATCGCCGCAATAATATCTTGCCTGGGAATCTGTGTCTCGTCGTACAGCACGACGGCTTTTTCCATTGCCAGGTTAACTGCGGCGTCATGTATTCCTGCATTGTTTTTCAATTCTTTTTCGATACGGACAGCACAGGATGCACAAGACATCCCGGTGATTCCGAATGTTACCTTTTTCATTTTTTATCCTTTATATATATTCATACTATTCCGACAACTAAAAAATAGGCACAGGCCACAAATCCATTAAGCAGTTGGCACTTGGCATATAAGAAGAGAAGAAGATGAAAAGATAAGTTCAAGGTTTCCTCAAACGTCTGAAGCAACAGGCCTCTTTTCGATTCATATCAACGGCAAAAAAGGTCTCACGGCTGGTTGGTTCAGGTAAGGAAACCTTTAGATGGCGCGTATGCGCCTCCTTCGGCCCGTGACGCTATGCGCCTCGCCGAGGGGTTATTCTTTCACCTCAGCTCTTACTTTAACAATGGAAAAAGACTGCTGGTAGGAATTGGTTCGAATCCTCATGAATGTGGCGAACCGTCCAGCTTTCATGGGGGTGAAAACAATCTTAACATCCATTTCTTTCCCGGGTGCCACAACATCTTTAGCGAATAGAAGGGAAA
>WVZO01000707.1:0-358 GCA_011772425.1 Candidatus Aminicenantota bacterium | reverse complement strand
TTCCAGCCTTGGCACCGTGCATCCACAACTGCTGTTAATGCTGTTAATGATCAGTGTTTCATCCCCGGTATTTTTAAATTTGAACATCAATTCCACGGTTTTCCCGGCATCAAGCTCGCCAAAATCAATTTCCGTGGTTTCAAACACCATTTTGGATTGTGCCGCCAATGCCCCGGACAGGGCAAATACCAGTGTAAAAATAATAATAGATAATCGTTTCATTTTACCTCCGTTTCATTTTCTTTTATTCTCTTTTTTATGAGCAATCAGAAAATCAAAACACTTTATATATTTTACCACAGGAATGTTGATTTAATCACTATTGAATATCGTAACTATTCAGTTTTGGAAAAACTTA
>WVZO01000418.1:6801-9436 GCA_011772425.1 Candidatus Aminicenantota bacterium | reverse complement strand
TGGCTGATAAACTGAGACCAACGAGCCTGGATACGTTTGAGGGGCAAGAGCACCTGGTGGAAAAAGGTAAGATCATCTATTCTTGCATTGAGAACAATAAACTTAATTCTATGATTTTTTGGGGACCTCCGGGCAATGGTAAGACCACCCTGTCGCGGATCATTGTCAAAGAAATGGACCTACCTGCCGTTGAATTTTCTGCCACCATTTCCAGGCTCCAGGATGCCCGTGAAATCATGAAAAGGGCGGCTGATGGCAAGAGGATGACTGGCAAGCCCTTGGTGTTGTTTGTGGATGAAATTCACCACTTTAACAAGAGTGCGCAGGATGCGTTTCTTCCCTATGTAGAACGGGGGGACATTATCCTGCTGGGTACGACCACGGAGAATCCGGCCTACAAAATGAACCGGGCGCTGCTGTCCCGTTTGAAAATCCTGGAGTTTTTTCCTCTCACTGATAAAAACCTGAAAAACATCCTTAATAGAAGCATTGAGATCATTAAACAGGAGAAAGGAACTGTAATTGAACTGCCTGAAATGGTGGAGAATATTGTTTTAAATTACAGTGACGGGGATGCCAGGCGCATGTTGAACCTGGTGGAAATGATAGTTAATGTGCACATTCCTGGAGAGCCTATTACAGAAGCCATGGTATTGGATATTATCCAGAATAAAATCGGTGCCTATGATCGAACCGGGGATGATCGTTATCAATTGATATCTGCTTTTCACAAGGCTGTGCGTAATTCCGATGTGGATGCATCGCTTTTTTGGCTCTACCGGATGATGGAAGGCGGGGAGGACCCGTTATTTATATTGCGGCGGATGATCCGCATCTGTGTGGAAGACATTGGTTTGGCTGACCCGCAGGCGCTGCAAATTTGTTTGAATGCCAAAGATGCTTTTGAGTATTTGGGGCCGCCGGAGGGTAATCTTTTCCTGGCCGAGGCCGCGGTTTACCTGGCAACTGCACCCAAGAGTAATTCTTTATATGTCAGTGAAAAGAAGATGAAGCAAATCGTAGAGAAGTATCGGAATGTGGGGGTTCCACTTCATATTGTTAATCCCTCTAATTTCATTGCTGCACGAAAGGGGGCAGGCAAGCAGTATATGTATGCCCATGATTTCAAGGAGAAGACCACGCCCATGAAGACGCTGCCGGATGAAGTAAAGGAAAAAGATTTTTATCAGCCCAATGAGTTGGGATTTGAGAAGAAGATCAAAGAGCGGATGAATTTTTGGCAGCGGCTCAAGGCCAGTTTTTCTAAGAAGCGGGCGGGGTCCGCATCCTAAGCAGGCCATCCGGGTCACCCCGCGTCGCGGCAGGCCGACCACACAATCAGGCTCACTGCGACATATATTAAAATTTAATATATATTAAGAACTCGTGACTTCGTAATATATATTAAATTTTAATATATATTGACAATATGCCGATCCCAAATACCAGATCGGCCTCACTTCCATTTGAAATAAACACCATGTTAATGTAAAATTGTCTTACATCAAATATAAAACGTTTAGGAGGAATTGTTATGAGAAGCTTTAGACTATCGATCGCGGGTGTGCTGGTTGTGGCTGCGGGTATCGCTGCTTTAACGTTGACAGGGTGTCAAAAGAAGGTATCTGAAGAAGTAGACCAGGGGACAATCGAAAATTCCGTATATCACAACAATTACTTTGGCATGAGCATAACCATCCCTGATGATTGGAGCGTCCTGGACAAAAAACAAATGGAAATGATCGCCAACATGGGGAAACAAATGGTAAGCAGAGACAGCAAAAAAATCATTGAAGCTGCCGAGCCTCAATCCATCACCCTGCTTGGTGTATTCAAACATCCCCTGGGTACCCCGGTGCCCTTCAATCCCAACTTTATGTGCGTGGCCGAACGTGTCCGCCATCTGCCAGGCATCAATAGAGGAAGGGACTACCACTACCACAGCCGGAAGCTTATGAAAACGAGTGGAATTAACATCAAAATAGTCGGTGAAATTTACAGTGAAACCCATGGCGGAGTGGCATTTGACGTCATGTCCACCGAAATGAGACTGGGGGGTACGGTGATTTTGCAAAAACAATATGCAGCCATCCGTAAGGGCTATGCCTTACTCTTTGTTATTTCCTATTCAACCCCGGAACAAGAAAAGTTGTTAGGAAATATCCTGGATACATTAACCTTTCAATGATTTTCTTTTATTAAACAGTTGCTAAAAACGTAATTTTGGTGTATACATGTAGCATCGAGGAAGGAGTATTGATATGAAAGTAGATGATCTAAATGAACACGAAAAGGCGCGTCAGCGGTTGATTGAATTGGAGAAGCGAGCCGAGCTGGGCGGTGGCCAGGCCCGCATCGACAAACAGCATGCGGCCGGGAAATGTACAGCCAGGGAGCGGCTCCAATTACTGCTGGACCCGGGTACCTTTGTCGAGCTGGATAAATTAAAAACCCACCGCTGCAATGATTTTGGCATGGCAGACAAAAAAATTCCCGGGGATGGTGTGATTACCGGGTATGGTAAAATTGAAGACCGCCTGGTATTTGTATTTGCCCAGGATTTTACTGTTTTCGGCGGCTCTCTCAGTATGGCCTTTGCTGAAAAAGTTTGCAAGATCATGGACCTGGCTTCCAG
>WVZO01000418.1:0-6796 GCA_011772425.1 Candidatus Aminicenantota bacterium | reverse complement strand
ATACCCTGTGTTCAGGGGTGATCCCTCAAATATCAGTAATTATGGGACCCTGTGCAGGCGGTGCGGTCTATTCACCGGCAATTACAGATTTTATCGTGATGATCGAAAAAACCTCATACATGTTTATTACCGGCCCGGATGTGATCCGTGCTGTCAACCACGAGGAAGTGACCAAGGAAGAATTGGGGGGAGCCACGGCCCATGCCACCAAAAGCGGCGTGGCCCACCTCACCGCAAAAGACGAAGCCCAGGGACTCCTGATGGTGCGGGAACTGCTGAGTTACCTGCCCTCTAATAATATGGAAGACCCTCCCTTTCACCCCACCAATGACCCCATAGACCGCCAGGAGGAAGCATTAAAAACCATCGTGCCCATCAATCCCAACAAACCTTATGATATAAAAGATGTTATCCGCATGGTAGTGGATGATAGGCATTTCTTTGAAATTCATAAAGATTTTGCTCCCAATATCGTGGTGGGATTTGCCAGGATGGGTGGTTTTCCGGTGGGTATTGTGGCCAACCAACCCGCACATCTGGCTGGCTGCCTGGATATCAACTCGTCCAAAAAAGGGGGCCGGTTTGTGCGATTCTGCGATGCCTTTAATATTCCCCTGGTGACCTTTGAAGATGTGCCGGGGTTCCTCCCGGGTGTGGACCAGGAACATGGGGGTATTATCATGTCAGGAGCTAAACTCCTTTATGCCTATTGCGAGTCCACAGTGCCAAAAATCACCATCATTACCCGCAAAGCCTATGGCGGTGCCTTTGACGTCATGTCATCCAAAAATATCCGCGGCGATATTAACCTGGCCTACCCAACGGCTGAGATCGCCGTCATGGGACCTGACGGCGCAGTCAATATCATCTTCCGAAACGACATCGCCAACGCCCAGGAAGCAGAAACACGCCGACAAGAATTGATCGCAGAATACAGGCAAACCTTTGCCAATCCTTATAAAACCGCAGAGCTGGGTTATATCGATGCCGTCATCCTCCCTGAAGAGACCCGCAAACATATCATCCAGTCGTTGGAGATATTGAAAAATAAACGTCAGACCAATCCTCCCAAAAAACATGGCAACATTCCATTGTAGAAATTATGAATGATGAAATGTGAATGTCTGAATTATAGGAGAAGACAATGAGTACAAAGAAAAAAATAAAGAAAATATTAATTCCCAATCGTGGTGAGATTGCCATTCGTATTCAGCGCACCTGCAGGGAGCTTAATATTGCAACCGCGGCTGTGTTTTCGGAACCGGACCGCCATGCGCAGCATGTACGCTATGCAGATGAAGCCTATCTCCTGCCGGGTTCGGCCGCCAAGGATACGTATCTAAACCAGGACCTGATTTTTAAGATCGCGGAGCAATGTGGTGCAGATGCCATTCATCCTGGCTATGGTTTTTTGAGTGAGAATGCGGAATTTTCCAGGAGATGTAAGGAACATGGCATTAGGTTTATCGGTCCTCCAGCGGAAGCCATAGAGTTAATGGGTTTGAAGACAGAAGCCCGTCGTGTGATGCAGGAGGCAGGAGTGCCGGTGGTTCCCGGGACAGAACCATTGGCTACAGCAGAAATTGCGGCTGCCAAAGCAGAGGAGATTGGGTACCCGGTGTTGATTAAAGCGACGGCAGGAGGCGGCGGCAAAGGGATGCGGCGGGTGGAAAAACCCGGAGAATTGAAGCCTGCTTTTGAAGCCTGCCGGCGGGAAGCCCGGGGCGCTTTTGGTGATCCACGGGTGTACATTGAAAAATACCTGACCAAACCCCGGCATGTGGAATTCCAGGTCCTGGCAGACCTTCATGGCAACACGATTCATCTTTACGAGCGGGAATGTTCCATTCAGCGGCGTCACCAGAAGATTATCGAAGAGACGCCGTCACCCGTAGTGGATGAGGATATGCGCCTGCGAATGGGAAAGGTGGCTGTAGAAGCTGCGCGTGCCTGTGGTTATGCCAATGCGGGAACTGTAGAATTCATGGTGGATGCAGATAAAAATTTCTACTTCCTGGAAATGAATACCCGTCTCCAGGTGGAGCACCCCATAACAGAAATGATTACTGGCATTGACCTGGTGGAACGCCAGGTTCGTATTGCTGAAGGGGAGTCATTAACGTTTGACTCAATCCCGCGGCATGGGGCGGCAATAGAGTGCCGGATTTATGCCGAAGACCCGAGCAACAACTTCTTACCTTCACCAGGTCTTATCAAAGGATTGACCGACCCGGGAGGGCCCGGGATTCGCAACGATTCCGGGGTTTATGCAGGATTTACCATCCCCATGGAATACGATCCCTTGATATCTAAGCTGGTAGTATGGGGAGAAAACCGCAGCCAGGCACTGGCCCGGATGCTTCGCGCCCTGGAGGAATACCATTTGCTGGGAATTCGCACCAATATTCCTTATCTGCGTAAAATTATCATGCATCCTGAATTTATCTCCGGTGATTACGATACCCATTTTATTGACAGACACCAGGAATCACTGTTGGAAGCTGAACCCGAAGAAGTAAAAATAGAATCCATTGCCCTGGCAGCAGCGGCCATTTTGCGGTTGATGGGATCCGGTGAACAAGCCCGGCAGTCTCAAACAGAAGCAGCAGCGCCGGGAACAGGACAGCCCAGGGTGTCTAATTGGAAACTTTCCGGCAGGATACACAGCATGCAAAACAATGGTAGTATGGGGGTATAGTCTAATGAAATACACAGCAGTACTAAACGATAAAGAAAGGGAATTGGAGATCAGCCACCAGGACCGGCACCGCTACCGGGTGATGGTAGATGGAGAAGTACATGAAGTGGATGCACGGCTTTGCGCGCCGGATTTGTTGTCTGTGCTGGTTGACAACACCTCTTACGACATATCTTTCTCCAGCGACGATATCCAGGTTTTATTGAATTTCCGAAACCAACATTTCAATATTGAAGTATTGGATGAGCGGCATATGCGGATGCGGCGCATCCGGTCCGAGCTGGATATTTCCGGACCGGAAGTTATTAAGACATCCATGCCCGGCAAAGTGGTCAAAGTCCTGGTGGAGGAAGGCCAACAAGTGAAGTCTGGCACGGGTGTGGTTATTATTGAAGCCATGAAAATGGAAAATGAAATACGCTGTCGTAATGGAGGAGTGATCAAGGCTGTTCATGTGAGTGCCGGTCAGGCAGTCGAAGGCGATGTTGTCCTGGTAGAGATTGAGCCGGAACAATAATAGGAAAAGTTTTAGCCACAAAGTTAGACAAAGGCACACAAAGACCCTTTAATAAAAAGTCGCCAGGCAAAAAATACATTTGAGAAATCAAGGGCTAATACCTGGCAAAACGGGTTCTAGAAAAACAGAAAAACCAAAATGATGGGAGTTTGAATAATGAGGGGAGTCTAAGAAATTAGACTCCGGGAGGGAAGATAATCTAATTTTTTGGACAACGAAAGATAAGAAAAAGAAGCATCTAATTTTTTTTCTATTAATTTTTAATTCTTATATTTCCCCAACAGCCCGATAATGTACCCAACTTTTCTTGTTGAAAAACAGGTCAATTCAAAGGTTGTGAATCTCTTTTTAGAGGATTTTGTAACCTTTGTATTTGTGTTTGAGTATGTGCTTGTCTGCCGTCTGCTGTTTTTTAACCATCTGCCAGGTAGAAAGAGTGTCCTGGAATATGAAAGGGCGCGTTTGAGGCGGGTGAGGTATGCTGCACCGGCCAGTGCGGTCATTAATTGATACCTGGCTTCGGAAATGCCCTGCCAATAATACCTTCTAATAAACCATTTTTTTGTTAATCGTGACCTGGGTATATAATGCTTTACCAGGATTTTCGGATCATAATAAACTTTATATCCATTAGCTGCTAGTCGATCTTCCATGAAAATCTCAGACATTGACATTAAGTTTCTTCCTTTTAGCCCAAGTTCTGTTTGAAAACCACTAAATTTCTCAAGCACTTTTTTACGGTAAGCCATATTTACACCAGCCAGCCACTGGCCTTTGGAAAGAACTAGAGGAGATTCTGACCAATCAATAACCGCCAGGGTGGATTTCAATCTTGAAGTAAGCCACTTCGGCGGGGGCACTTCATAAATAGGTTCTACTTTGCCACCTGCTACAGCAATTTCCTCACCAGCTTTTTCAAAATACTTCACAATACCTGAAAGCCATCCCGATGACGCTGCAGCATCATCATCCAAATATGCTACGTATTTACCCTTTGAATTTTGCCACCCAGTGTTCCGGGCATAAGAAAGCCCTAAATTCTCTTCAAATACATATCTTATATTCGTTTCCCTTGACTCCATCTCTTTTATGATTCGTGCTGTATCGTCAGTGGAACGGTTATCCACCACGATAATTTCATACAAATCTTTATTCAGGGTTTGTTCCAGGAGGCTGGTTACAGCTTCCCGGATGAATTTTTCACGGTTATGGGTGCAGATAACCGCAGAAATGATGATGCTCATGTTAACCTTTAATTCTTTACTATGGGTCTAAGAAAATTTCATAAGGGGTGCCTTTTAATTCTGAAGTGACTTGCTGGTAATTAGAGATTCTATCCTTTAATCGAGGGGGATTTTGTTTTTTGTGTCTCACCTCGAGTAGTTCCGGTTGAGCGTTTACGCCCAAAAATTCCAGTAGGGCAATTTTTTCACTTTCTTTTAGCATGGTTTCATATTGGAGACGTTTAAAATCCTGGCGGGTTTGCTTAAGGGTATTTTCAACATGGTTATAAAAGGCCCGGTTCCGTTTATCATACTCAAAGAACGCTTTAACATCAAACTCAACTTTCATTGGGCCTGGAGGTTTTTTATCATCTTTGATCAGGAAGGAATATACCCCAGTATTCCTGGAAATCAAAAGCGAGGTATACAAATGCAGGGCATTGGTTCTTTCCAGGATGATTTTTTTTACAGCGGGATCCTGAAGTAATTGGTCCAACAGGGAATCATTGTGCCCGGGAAACATTTTAAAGCCAATGGCCCGGTTATTTTTTTTATAGTCATAATTCCAGATAAAATCCAGGAATTTACCTGGGTTTTCATTGCGCCGGCCAATAGGGAAGAGCCCGCTCATTTCAGACCGGTGCGAGAGGGAATAATAAATTTCTTTTGAATGAAACAGTTCATGATGACAGGTTATTTCCGGGTGCGAGTCCAACATGCCGGCCAATAAATTGGAACCTGTCCGTTCAATAGCAGTGATTAAGAACGTTTGAATCGTTTCCATTTCTTTCTCCATTACCTATCCAGTCGTGTTTTCACTTTTGTAACTAATGGTCCGGGTTTTGGATAGTGAATATCGAGTTCTGCTCCAGCAGACTTAATATATTCGATGCCTTTGATAAATTCTTCGATGCTGTCAAACTCGATCACCCCATTTATATTATAGTATGAACGCAGGGCATGGGAGTTTCCCATTACCGGGACATTTGCCACCAACATCTCGGCGATTCGGGTTAATGCCCCGGGGCCGCTTACCTGGTAACAAATAACAGCCTTTGCCTTTACCAATGCATCATCAAACTGGCTGTCCGATAACGGTCCTTTGAGAATCACCCTTTCATTATCCGTGTATTCTTCCAGGCATTCGGTATTATAGCCCACCACACATAATTGTTCATCGGTGATGTGCTTTTTCCAGATATTAATCAAAGCGATCATACCCGCTTTGGTGGCAACATTACCGGCATTGCCCATCAACAGGAAATTCTCTTTGGGTGACTGGTGCCTGCTCTCCCTGATCCGCATCAGCCGTTCCTCGATAAAATCCGGGGGATAATATTGATAAAAGATAACATTTATATCATAATTTTTTAAGAAAAAGGCTTCTTCTCTTGAATTGGTGACCACTAAATCGCATCTTTTCATCCAATACAATTCTTTTTTTAATAAACGAATTCGGTATTTATCTTTGCAGTAGTTCTTAAACAACGTTTCGAGGTTCTGGACCATGGCAACAATTTTTACCTTTCTTTTTTTTAAATAAGCCACAAAATGCCTGAGGTAGTAAGGGTCTTCAATAAAAATCGTATCATCCTGGACAAAGTGAAATTTTTTCTCCCAGCTTTTGGCTAATCTCCAGAACCAGAGTTGAGGCTTTCGCCATTCCTTTTTCCATTTAAAATAATCGGATTTTAAAATCGCGTAAGGCAGCAGAGATTTTCGCAAACGCTTGGCGAATCCATTTGAAAAGTGTTTTTCAAATTTATAGGCAAACGTTTTATAGGGTGACAGCAGTTTTCCCATCTCCAGTTGTTCTCTTGAATAATAAGTAAAGGGTTCATCTTTGAATTCGTTGATAATTTGAAGTGCGCGCCTGCCGCCGCCGCCGATATTTCCTTCCAACAAGTAACGTGTAAAATAGATAATCATGGCTCCTTTATTCTCCTTTTACCTATTCTTTTACCTTATACCCGGCCAGTTGACACAATTTCGCGTAAATTTGCCGCGCCTTTGGGGAGTGCTTTCCCCCGGAGTTGGCCGGGTTCGTTTTAGTTGTTTATCCACAAAATCACTGCTCAGCGAAACACCCAAAGCCTCGGACAACCGGTCCAATACAGAGCCATCAAACACCTGGTCATAGTGTAAAAAAATAAAATCAAATTGATCGAACCTGGCGAGATGCTTTTCCAGGATATGGGAATACATATTGATCCAGACTTCGTAAGCTTTTTTTCTGTCGATTTTTAAATATTCCAGGTAATCGACAGAGCGACATTCTTTTAATATGCTTTCAACGGTCACGTCGGGTTCCCGAAAAATGCAGATCAGAACGGTTCCTTTGTCCAGGAACTTTGCCCA
>WVZO01000344.1 GCA_011772425.1 Candidatus Aminicenantota bacterium | reverse complement strand
TGTTTCTATTATAAAAAATTGAGCGGCTCCGCCGGCTCATGGGAACGCTTTTTATAAAAACCCCACTGCGTGGGGGATCATTTGCAGTGCAATGACGGCGTCCGATGTTTCATGCGACCTATCGCCTCCGTGGACATTATTAAATACCGCACTGTCAAGTGCACCCTGGACCCCGCAAAAATTTTTGATAGAAAATGGTTGCGTGATTTTCCGCCTGGCCTTTTTTTCAAAATGAGAAACCCAACAATCCAACATTCCACTCTCCCAATTCTATTATTCCAGGCGATTGTGAGCGCAGCGAACTAAGTCCCAATTTTTGTTATCTGAATCTATTTCGGATTTTATTCAAACATAAATGACATGGACCGCTTTCTTTCAACGTCTGAAACAACGGCTGCTCCCACTGACGGGCTGTCAATACTTCCCATGATTCTTTCAACGGGTCCCCTATGGCTAACCTTTGATAGAAAGGAAGACTAAAAAGACCACAACATGGATAAACCAGGCCATCATCCCCAATTACAAGGTCTCTAAATACCAGCTTACAGGGTTTAAGGGAAACCGGACCGGAAAATTCGGACCGGGATACAGATTTCGATATGGGGATATGGGGCATATAGTGGAGCCACCTGGACCGCCCTTTGTTGCTGCGGTAAAACTCCGGCAAAGCTTTCTTGATTTCGTCGATATATCTTTTAACAGCACCTTCCTGACCCGGGATCTCCCGCAGCGTATAATTTGCTTCCAATTGCAGTTCCAATGCTCTCTCGGTAAGGTCGATAACGCACGACATGGGAACAATTTCCTGGTGCTCCGCATCCAGGCTGATTCGAAGAGAAATATTACCCGACGCTGCCACCAATTCCAGCCATCCCGGGTGAGCAGCAAACCAATTACCACTGGTCAGGATTTCCGAATGAAAACCCGCAGCGGAAGCAAGGGAAACTCCCCATTGCAGCGCATCGATGGATAAAAATGGTTCTCCCCCTGTCCAAACGATGTAGCCTGAGAATCTCAAGTCTTCTACTTTTAATTTGCCAAAAAAAGCAGAAAGCCATTCTTTAGATAGTTCACCCCTATTCCCAGGCCCGGCACCGGCATTACAGGAAGCACAGCCAACCGTGCAGCGCCGGTTCAAGAAGATAATCACACTCTGGTACAACATATCAATCAAAGCTGAAATACGAAGCACGAAATACGAAATCCGAAAGCCCCCGGCGGGGGCACCCTATTAAGAATCCAAAATTCAAATGTACAAAATTCAAAGCAATAGCAATCCGATACAGAGGTAAGAGGTTTTTTGTTTTGGTCATTGTAATTTGTGATTTGGAATTTGTTTGTAATTTGGAATTTGTAATTTGGAATTTTCTTTTTTTGGTCATTCGAATTTGTTTCGAATTTCGTGCTTAGAATTTCGGATTTTCCTTAATGCGGGTATGTTTTTTCGCCTGCTTTAATGGGAACATCCAGGGTATTTTCCAGGGGGGGAATGGGACAATTATAGGCAGGAGAGTAATTGCACAAGGGATTAAAACAGTAATTAAAGTCTAGGATGAAGTTGGATTCTTTTGGTTCCTGGATTTCCAGGAAACGCCCCACTTCGTACGTTTCTTTATCGCTGGTGGCATCGGCAAAGGGGATAAAGAGGATATTTGCTCCCTCGTCCCCTGCCAAACTGAATTTAAAGGCGGTTAATTGGAGTTCCTTGCCCTCCAGCTTAAACCGGATGGCTGCATAGCGATAGAACGTTTTAACCAGGTTCTGGCTGGTCAGCATGTTAACCTTTGTGATTTTGGGAAATTTTTTCAATACCGCCGGCACGGCAAATTCCGGGTCCGGCGGGAAGTAATATAGGTGGGAAAAGTGTTGAATTTCTGGCCGCTTCGGGTCAAAAACCAATAGAACCAATCCATCTTTTGTGGTATAAACCTTTACCAGGAATTCATCCACCTGGAAGCTGCATCGTTCAGGCAGCAGTGATCCCGAAGCAATGAATTTTTTCCCGGCAGTACAGGTAATGCCGGTGGCATGTTTCTTCCAGACCCATTGACCTTTCCGGTCTTCCAGGGAAAGTTGGGTGCCCGGGACTTCCTGCCGGGAAACCGAAAAGTCGCGATTTTTACGGACAATAAATACCTTTTTTTGGCCCGCCTTCACCAAAAGTCGCACGTTCGCAGCCATGGGAGAGGTGGGAGAGGTTTTGAAATCTTCGTCCTTCTGACGCCGGTGTTCAATAAGGGATTCCAGCCACTGTTTATGTGGGTCTTTTCCGTTGTCCTGTTGCCCGGCCAAAACCGGTATCACAGCAAATAAAACAAAAACTACCAACAACAAAGTAATCGCTTTTCTTATTTTCCTGGTATGGTTCATTTTCACCTCACTTCTTCGTTTCTTCTCTTCTTCGCTTCCTACCTAACTTCCTAACTTCCTCGCTTCTTCTCTTCTCAGTCTTCTCTCAGGGCTTCTACTAATTCATTTCGAATTTGTTCCCACCGGTCAATTGAGACTTGACAGGTACCGACGCTTCGGTGACCACCACCCCCGTATTTAAGCATTAATGAGCCTACATCCATCTTTGCTGTCCGGTTAAGAATACTATAACCGCAGGTGAACACAATATTTTGTTTCCTGTACCCCCACATAATCCGTATGGAGATATTTTGATCCGGGAAAAGCACATATTCTTTGAAACGGTTGCCGGAAAGGATCGGTTCTACATCAAGCAAATTGATTACCAAAACATTACCATACACGGTGGAATTCTGTTTAATCATTTCTTCGTAAGCCTTCTCCTGTTCATAATAGCGGTTCACCCGTTCTTTCACATCCGTGACTTCCAGGATTTTTCCCACTGGCATGGTTCGACAGTATTGGATCAACTCCTCCATCAAATGATAATTGGAAATCCGGTAGTCCTTAAACCGACCCAACCCGGTGCGGGGGTCCATAATAAAAGAAAGGAGAATCCAACCCCCGGGATACATAATTTCCTCCCGGGTTAATTGTGCCGTGTTACTTTTATCCACGACTTCTAAAAGACCCGATGCTTTGATCCCGGCAAACCGCTTTTCACCACCGTAATAATTATATATCACCCGGGCGCAGCTGGGCGCGTTCTCACTTCTGCCTTTGTACTTAAATTCTTCGTACAGTCTTAACCGCTCCCATTCACTGGAGTGGTGATCAAACCAAAGACCACATCCGGGAACATAAGGAACATTGGCCAGCACATCATTTTCATCCACATCAACCTTGCCATCCTGTATGTCTTTAGGATGCACAAATTTGTACGAATCCACTACTCCAGCATCCGACAGCAGCACTGCACATACCAGGCCGTCAAAATCAGACCGTGTCAAGAGGCGCATTTTCCGCCCCCATGTCTATAATTTATACCAAAATACACGATACCTCACGACAATTTTCACTGTAAAATTTAAAGGTACATTTTATAAATAAAAATACGATTTGTAAAGAAAAAAATAATTTTTTTTTCACTAATTTTGTGATGGTTCAACCTGCAACTCTTACCATCAACGGCTTACTGCTGACGTTAAGCGGTTCAATATCAAACCGTAAAAATGACTGCCATTTGATTGATAAAACCATCCCAGGTGAATAAAACATTTGCTGCAAACGGAATAACACCAGGTGTAACCTGGAAACCATGTATATTCCAATGTGGGTTCTCCCATATTAAAACACCCTTTGGCAGAAGAGAAGCATCCGATTTCATAATAGATACCCGCAGGATTTTTAAAGGTGTGCCGATGCTGTCCGGCTACCGATATGACCGACTCAACCGAGGTGATCACGTTCTTACAACTGCTGCAGCGGATCAAGGGGTCTTTCTTCTCTTTCTTCTTTTCTCTTTTTTTGGATAACTTTTGAGCGATAACTTCAATCTCTTTATCCGTGAATTTCTTGAAGGCCGCCCACGGTTTCAAAAGGAATCCCATATCCGGACCGATAAAACCAGGCATGACCGCAACAAGCCCTCGCTTCAATAACCTACTGCTCCAAACCGTCACTGCTCTTATACCTCCGACATCCCACATTTCACCTTTAACTATTATACGTTTGACTATGTATATATTACTCTATTTCCTCCTTTTTTTCAATTAAAAACAGCAATTCTTATTTTAGCCATGAAGTCACTTACCGTGAGGTTAAAAACACGAAGAAAGAGAAAAGTAAAAAAAAAGTTGAAAAAAAATTTTTTTTATATATTATTTATAGTTACAACTAACTTTTATAGAAAGAAAATTAAACAAGGAGGTTTAACAATGATTAGAAAACGTTTGCTGGTTATGGTCCTGGTGGGCCTGGTTTATGGATTTGGATTTGGTTCGGACCATTCTGTGGTTTACGAAGTGGATAACGTTCACTCGTCTGTTTCCTTTGCCATTCGCCACATGGTGGTAAGCAAGGTCAAGGGAGACTTCACCGATTACTTGGTGACCATTAAGGAGGACACCAGGGATATTACCAAATCCTCGGTAACGGCGGTGATAAAAGCTGCCAGCATCAATACCCGGAACGAAAAACGGGACAATCACTTACGCAGTGCAGATTTTTTCGATGTGGAAAAATTCCCTGAGATCACCTTCAAAAGCAAAAAAATTGAAAAAAAAGGAGACGGCTTTGTGGCACACGGTACATTTACCATGCATGGCGTTTCAAAGGAAATTTCCCTTCCTTTCACAGTATCGGAAAAAATCAAAGACCCCTATGGAAATATACGGGTAGGTATCGAAGCAAACTACAAATTGGACCGCAGGGATTATGGATTAAAGTGGAGCCGCACCCTGGATAAAGGTGGACTGGTGGTGGGAAATGAGGTGAAAATCGAAATCCTGCTGGAAATGGTGGCAAAAAAGTAGGGGGTCCTTAGAATTGCTCCTCCAGGAATTCATCGATGCGGGTAAGACCGCCCATTAAATAATCCTTTTCCGCCCCGAAACCGATGCGGATGTAATGGTCCATACCAAAACAATCACCATCTATAATAAACACACTTTTTTCTTCCCGCAGCCGGGTGGCCAGCTCCCTGGAGTTGATTTCTATAAAATATCGGATAAATGCCATTCCCGAAGCTTTTGGGGGAATGAAACGAAAGAGGCTGTTGTGACGTTCAACCCAGGATTGAATCACCTTTATATTTTCATTTAATATTTTCCGGCTGCGTCCCAGTACGTGTGGCCGCCGGTCCGGCTGCAGCACCCGGTTGGCCAACCACTGACTGAGAATTCCAGTACTGACGGTGGTGTAATCATGATATGCCCACGCGTTAGCAATGATATCTTCCGGTCCCGCCAGCCACCCGATTCGCAGCCCGGGAAGCCCGTAAGCCTTGGACAGCCCACCGCTGACCACTATCTTATCATAATCATACCGGCCGTAAAAACTGGGGGTTTCATTACTGTTCAGTTCCGCTCCCCTGTAGATTTCATCCACATACAACCAGGCACCGGCTTCGGCAGCCACATCCACGAACGCTTTCATATCCGCTTCACTTAAAATCGAACCTGTTGGATTATTGGGGTTGCAAAGGGCAATTACCCTGGTCTGCGGGGTAATTAACCGTTTGACTTCATCAATATCAGGTCCCCACTCCAGCTCTTCCTGCAAATAAAAAGGTCTGACATCGATGCCAAAGCCTCGGGCCAGCCCCCATATCTGCATATAATTGGGCAGCATTAATACCAGTTGGTCTCCAGGTTCCAGGTTACTCCAGGTGAAAACAAAATTGGCCTCTGCCGATCCATTGGTGACCAGTACATTGGCTGGACCTGCACCAGGATAGAGACGGCTTATAGTCTCTTTTAATTCATCATCTCCATCGGTTTGACCGTAGCCCAAACGAAGAACGGCCAATTGCCGCATTTCATCTCCCTCCAGTAGTTCCTCTAAGGTATAAGGATGGAGACCGGTTTCCGTCAGGTTGTAATCCACTTTGTTTTCGTACCACGACTGGATGCGCTCCAGGTCAAACATTTCAATTTTCATCGTTCCTTCCTTTTCTTTTACTTTTACCTGGCTCTATATTAAGGCAACATCATTTTTTTGTCAAATATACAATTGTTGTAAAGAAATCTTGAAAAATTTGGAAAAAACTTATATAATGAAGCTTCTATGGTCAAAATAAAAAATACTAAAATTCTAATCAACGGAAAGAAGAGGCTTTCCGGTCATGTTCGCATTGCAGGAGCCAAAAATGCAGCACTTCCCGAATTGGCAGCCATTATCTTAAGCAATGGTGAATTCCATTTCCGGGACGTTCCCGAAGTAGAAGACATTCGCGTGATGTTCCAGGCCCTGAAGAATCTTGGCGCTGAAGGTGAATTCCACTCCAATACCGTTAAAATTACACTCCCTGAGATAAAATCTCCAGTGGTTCCCAAAGAGATCGTGGAAACGTCCCGGGCGTCTATTTTAATCCTTGGCCCCCTGCTGGCCAGGAACGGTTATGCAAAAGTATCCAAACCAGGTGGATGTGCCATTGGCGAACGAAAAATTAATTTCCACATCCAGGGGCTGCAAAAAATGGGGGCTGAAATCCATGAAGATGACCAGCATATTATTGCCACAGCCCACAAACCCCTGCATGCCATTGATTACACCTTCCCCAATAAGACTGTCACCGGTACGGAGAATCTCTTAATGGCAGCCGTGCTGACTGAAGGGACAACCATATTGAGAAATTGTGCCCTTGAACCAGAAGTGGGCGATTTAATCCAATTGCTTCTCAGTATGGGAGCCGATATAAAAGGCAAAGATACCGATACCATAACCATTACTGGCAAGACATCTTTAAATGGTACGGTGCACCGCGTAATCCCCGACCGCATCGAGATGGGAACCTATGTGATTGCCGGGTGTTTTCAGGACAATGAAATTGTAGTGGAAAATGCAGTACCGGAGTATGTACATAGTTTGCTAAAAATACTGGAGGAAATCGGGGTTTATGTAGAGACCGGTAAAGATACCATAAAATTAAAGACCAACGGTGTTTTCAAACCCATTGATGTGGAGACTTCTCCTTATCCGGGCTTTCCCACGGATTTGCAGGCCCAGTTGACCACACTCTTAACCCAGGCCGATGGGATTTCACGAATCAAGGAAAATATTTTTAATAACCGGTTCCAACACACCCATGAATTGAACACAATGGGTGCCAATATTGAAGTTGAAGGTGATATTTCGATAATAAAAGGCAAAACCCCGTTAATAGGGAAAACCATCAGGGGTACGGATCTGCGTGCTTCAGCCGCCCTGGTGCTGGGCGGATTAATCGCTGAAGGCCAGACCATTATGGAAAACGCATATCAGCTATTCCGAGGATATGAAAATATGCCCCGAAAATTAGTACAATTGGGAGCAGATGTAAAACAAATCGAGGAGTAAACAATGAGTAGCAGAAACTGCGAATTCTGCAAAATCCAGTCAGGTGAATATAATACGGAATTTTTATTCGAAGACCACCGGGTGGTGGCGTTTAAAGACATAAACCCCCAGGCCCCGGTGCATATATTAATAATCCCCAGGGATCACTTCGATTCCCTTAAACAAATCAACGACGAAGCACTAATCGGTCATCTGTTTACGGCTGCCAAAACAGTAGCTGAAAAACTGGGACTCACAGACCACAGGTTGGTTATCAATACCGGACCACAGGCAGGTCAGAGTGTTTTTCACCTCCACTTGCATTTGCTGGGTGGTCGGTACCTGGGCTGGCCGCCAGGGTGAGTCCAGTTGGCAGTTGGCAATGTAGGGGCAGCCCCCTGTGGCTGCCCATAGTCGGTTAGTTTTAAAATAAAATAAGGAGTAAACAATGAAGATTACATGGATCGGTCATTCAGCCTTAAAATTGGAAGGCAGTAAAACCGTTTTTATCGATCCCTTTTTAACGGGGAACCCGGCAGCAAGCATGAGCCTGGACAATGTGACCCGGGCGGATGTGGTGGTGGTGACCCATGATCACGGTGATCACCTGGGCGATGGTTATGCGATCTGCAAGAAAACCGGTGCCACACTTGTATCCATCTTTGAAATTGCAGAGGCCGGTGCCAAACAGGGCATCAAAGCGGAAGGCATGAATATCGGCGGCACTGTAACGGTAGATGGGGTGGCGGTTTCGTTGGTTCCTGCGTTTCATACGGCCGGACTGGGCGGTACTGCCACCGGAGCAGTAGTGGAACTGGATGGCAAAACCGTATACCACGCCGGAGATACCGGACTAACCATGGAAATGCAGTTGATCGGCGAAATGTACACACCGGATATCGCCTTCCTC
Organism: Candidatus Aminicenantota bacterium; assembly: GCA_011772425.1. GTDB lineage: Bacteria > Acidobacteriota > Aminicenantia > UBA2199 > UBA2199 > JAKAGC01. Next base: position 4,293 of record WVZO01000344.1, on the reverse strand, counting down.
CCTATTGACGGCCGGTTTAACATGGGCCCCAAAATGGCAGCCAAAGCTGTTGAACTGTTAAACGTATCAAAAGTTGTGCCCTTTCATTACGACACCTTCCCATTGGTACACAGCTCACCGGAAGAATTCAAAAAATTGGTGGGTGACAAAAGCGACGTGATCATTATAAAACCTGGAGATTTTATAGAATTATAAATGCCTTACATTATTGATGGTGACAATTTAATCGGGAGTTGTTCCGATATCTCCCTGGAGGATCCCCAGGCAAGATCTAAACTTATCCATCTTGTCAGGAGATTCCAGGAGAACAGGAATAATAATGTTATCATTGTTTTCGATGGGGTACCGGGAAATGGAGTTCAGAGAGAGGAGGTGTCCCCTAAACTTTGTGTCCGCTACCCACCAAACGGCTCTTCTGCTGATGAGGAAATCAAACAAATCCTGGACGGTTTTGATTACTTTAAAGATGTGATACTGGTTACGTCTGATCGGGAGTTGAGGGAGTTTGCCAAAAAAAAAGGAGCCAAAATCATCAACTCCATCGAGTTTTTCTTCGAATTGAAACGGATTTCGCGAATCTCCGGGATGGAAGAAGAAACCAAAAAACGCATTGATGCCCGGTTGTCTGACCAGGAAGTAGACCTGTGGTTGAAAATTTTCGATCAGTAAGTATTACGAAGTAGGTAGTAGGTAGTGAAACGATTCTCTATCATTGGTGCGGGGAACCTGGGTACCTATCTCATAAATTCTCTCGTTAAAAAAGGCTATATCTTAAAATACATTTATAAAAAAGCAAAATATCCCAGCCATCAATTTGAGGCCGCGATAGAAGGTGATATCGGATTGATAGTGAAACAATCCGATTTCATTATTATTTCCACCCAGGAATCTAAAATCCGTGAAGCAGCAGAATTGGCAGCGGTTTCCTCCGATCCCAATGGAAAAATCTTCTTTCACACCTCCAATTCCCTTACCTCCGACGAATTAATCAGCCTGAAAGAGAAAGGCGGCAGTGTGGCTTCCTTTTCACCCCTGCAAACCTTTGCCGAAACCGAACCCAGCTCCAAAGAGAACCTGTTTAAAGGCATCTTTTTCCTGGCAGAAGGGGATCAGGAAGCAGTAAAGCTGGCGGAAAAGATTGCCGGAGACCTGGAAGCCCATGTATTAGTGGTAGATAAAGAAGATAAACCTTATATTCATATAGCTGCGGTTTCAGCTTCAAATTTCCTGGTTGCGATTCTAAAATTGGCGGAAGGGCAGTTAAAAAAGGCAGGTGCACGCTGCCGTGTACCCATTGATATAAAGGTATTACTGCCGTTGATCAAACAAACGCTGAAGAATGTGGAATCCAGGGGGGTAAAAGCGTCGTTGACCGGGCCGGTAAAACGCAAGGAAATGGGAATTATAAAAAAGCACCTGGAATTGTTGGAAGGAGATGAAAAAGAACTTTATAAGGCTCTCTCAAAGTTCTTGAAGAAATAGCGCAACTTTAGCAGTTGAAATAAACCGCAGTTTTACTATAATATCAATATCATATCTACCAAAAAAATCTCTCTACAGCAGTCTATCAAAATTACTATCCATTATTGTCTCGGAAGTTTTAATCGACTCCTCCCTTCTCGGAGTGGAAAATAAATTGGTAGAAGTGGAACCTTCTGTACTTAAAGCAGAAGAGGAAACCTCATAGCCATTACATTTCCATCATCAATCCATCACTTCAAATAATTTACCATACAAATATTTTTTTAAGAATATTTTAGTAACAAAACTTTTTTTTATAAAATATTTGTAATCGAATATTTTGTATGTTAAAATATTAATATATAAAACATCAATGAATGGAGGATATATTGAAGCGGGACATTGAAAATGCAAGTGCCGATTATCTAGCAGCGGAAATCTTCTCCAGTCCCTTATTGTCTCAGAAGTATTAATCGATTCATCCTTACTGGGTGGAGAAAACAAACTGGTGGAAGTGGAACCCTCCATTCTTGAAAAGGAGAATAGTACATGACGATTTATAACAAAAAACAACAACAAATTGCGGGGGAGATCGAGGAAGGGACGGCAAAATCCAATTGGCAAGACTGGAGATGGCAATTAAAACATTCCATTAAAGATATCGATACATTTGAGAAATTAACGGATATTTGTTTCAGTGAAAAAGAACGAGCCGAAATAGAGAAAACCATTGCCAGGTTTCCATTGAATATAACGCCTTACTATTTATCCCTGATCGATGCGGGGGATTATAAAAATGATCCGGTTTTCCATCAGGCATTTCCTGATCCGTCGGAACTATTAATGGACAGGTTTGAAATGAAGGACCCCCTGCTGGAGGAGAAGGACAGTCCGGTGCAAGGTATCACCCATCGTTATCCTGATCGTGTATTGTTCCTGGTCAGCAATGTTTGTTCCATGTACTGCCGCCATTGTACCCGAAAACGAAAAGTAGGGGATGTAGACTTTATTCCTTCAAGGGAAATTATAAAGAGGGGAATCGATTATATTCGCAGTACCCCGTGTGTCAGGGATGTGCTGATATCCGGCGGCGACCCTTTTATGCTTTCGGATGGCTACCTGGATTGGGTGTTGGGGGAGGTGAGGCGTATTCCCCATGTGGAGGTGATACGCATCGGAACACGAATGCCTGTGGTTTTACCCTACCGCATTACCGACAACCTGGTGACCATGCTTAAAAAACATCAACCGCTGTGGATCAATTCGCATTTTAATCATCCCCGGGAAATTACCGCATCTTCTAAAGAAGCACTGCAAAAAATGGCGGATGCCGGCTTCCCGTTGGGGAATCAAACGGTCTTATTGGCCGGAGTTAATGATTGCCCCAGGATCATGAGACAACTGGTATACAAACTCGTCCAGAACCGGGTGAGGCCCTATTACTTATACCAGTGTGACCTCTCCGAAGGACTTTCTCATTTCAGGACACCGGTAGGCAAAGGAATGGAAATCATTGAAAGTCTCATCGGTCATACCAGTGGTTTTGCAGTTCCTACCTATGTGATCGATGCACCGGGCGGTGGGGGCAAAATCCCCATCATGCCCAATTATATCATCTCCTGGTCCACCAATAAGGTCATCCTGCGCAATTTCCAGGGGGTGATTACCAGTTACCAGGAACCGGAAGCCTATGTGTCGGCCTTTTGCGATAGAAACTGCAAAAACTGCAACCTCCATTTGAAAGTCGATGAGGCCCCGGAGTACCGCTCATACGGCATTGAAAAGCTGCTCTCCGATGGGGACGAAACCATTGCCTTAACACCCATTAACGGAATTTCCTATAAGGAGGAATATAGGGAGAATCATAATGAATAATCCACAAAAAATAAAACGAATACTGGTGGTGGGCAGTTGGGCCAAAGAAGAGATTACCATTGAAAATTTAAAGAAGAACCCGGAGCTAGAAGTTTTTTCTTACCTGGATACCCATAACCCGGGTATTAGTGAACGGGTGGATGGATACTGCCTGGGTTCTTTATCCCAGGTGGAAAACATCTTGAATTATGCCAGGGAAATGAAAATCGATCTAACCCTGGTGACTACAGCCGCTCCCCTGGCTGCCGGATTGGTGGATGCCATGGAGGAAGAGAAAATGACGGTTTTTGCTCCCACCCGGGAAGCGGCCAGGCTGGAGTCTGACAAGGCATTTACGCGGGAATTAATGAAAGAATGTGTTCCTGAAGCTATTCCCCGGTTCAATGTATGTGATACCATTGAAAAAGCAATGGATTTTGCCCGGCAGTTGAACTGGCAGGTGGCGGTAAAACCCATCGGTCTCACCGACGGCCTTGGGGTGAAGGTTTTTGGTGTGCAATTAAATAGTGAAAAAGAGGTGGAAGATTATATCACGGAAATCCATTCCCAAAAAATCGGCGGTGATTCGCAGGTGATTATCGAGGAAAAAATGATGGGTGAGGAGTTTACCGTCCAATGTTTTGTTTATGAAGACACCTTTATTCCCACCCCGGCGGTGCAGGATTTTAAAAAACTGCTCAACGGAGAAAAAGGACCCAATACCGCCAGTATGGGTTCTTATTCCGACTGTAATCGTTTACTCCCCTTTATGAACAGTGCTGATTATAACCGGGCGGTTCAAATTATAAAGAAAACCCTGGCTGGTTTTAAAAAAGAGACCGGTGCATGGTGCCGGGGTATTCTTTACGGTCAGTTTATGCTGTGCCGGGATGGAATCCGATTGGTGGAGTACAATTATAGACCCGGAGACCCGGAATGGATGAATACGGTTGCCATCCTGGAGGACAACATTGCCGA
>WVZO01000084.1:405-30330 GCA_011772425.1 Candidatus Aminicenantota bacterium | reverse complement strand
TGGGAACGCAGGAATAAGTGGAAACCCGCCACATGGTACATGAATCCCACCGAGGGACTTAACCGCACCCCCAGTGGGAAAGGCAAGGGGTATTATCAAGGTCATTATGCCTCTGCCAAATTAACCATGAGGGTGGGGACGTTTTCACTGATGGGAATGTGGAGCGAAGACCCTATCACCATGCCTGAATATTACAAGTATGTGAACAACTCCTCTTACGCAGATGCCAATGACCTGGTAAAGACCCAGGGAGGCTGGAACTTTAACTCGGAAGCCACCACCACCCTTGGCGCCAATACTTACATTGTGGCCCGTTTTTCCATGAAGAGAAATGCCCTGGACCTCCAATCCTTTACGCAAACAGGCATCAGGTACCGGCAGACCGGTTATTATTGGGGTGCCGGTGCATACGACTACAAGACCGACCGGAATCACGACCAGTACCTGGTCAACCTGAACCACTTTATGGATACCAGTTTCGGTTACCATGACCTGAAAATCGGTTTCGAGTACTATGACATTGACATCCTCGGTGCCATCAACTACTCCTATCCCGGCGGCGAATACATCCGCTACAACCAATATGGCCAGGGCATGTATCGTTGGGTCTTAGAGACTGACGTCCCCAAACGAGTGGGCAAATCCAACAAGATGACGACCCTTTTCCTCCAGGACAAATGGGAAGTGACCAAGGGATTGACTTTGAACCTGGGTTTCCGTTTTGAGGGTGGTAAATGGAATAACCATGGCGGCGATGAAATCGTCAAGTGGAACATGATGGACATGTTTGCGCCGCGTCTTGGTGTGGCTTACAGCTTTGGCAAGAACAAATTCCACGCCAACTGGGGCAGGTACTATGACCTCTACGGTTGGTGGGTGGTGGACAACTTCCAGCCACCTGACTTTGTCAGGTATTACGATGTCTACTATGGTGAGCACTACGGTTTACCCACCTGGACTTATTGGGGAACCTATGTTTGGACTGGCGCGGGTGACACCTCCACCAAAGATGATGACCTGAAACCCCAGTATATGGATGAGTTTGGCATCGGTTACGAACGGATTCTCACCAACAAGCTGTCCATCGGTATCAGCTACATGCACCGTGCCTGGAAGCAAAAGATCGAGGACTATGATCCGGATGGTGACGGCGCCTGGCACTTTGCCAATGAGGAAGACTTCCATACCACGGAGACAAGCTGGGGCAAGACCTTCAAGAAGTATGATGCTGTGATCGTCACCATGAAGAAGAACCTTGGTGACGACAAGTTCCAGTTCCTGGCTTCCTATACCTGGTCCAAACTGAGAGGTTTCGCTGGCAGCGATGCTGAAGGCACCTACGGAGATGATCCCTACCAGGTCGTCAATTCTTTGGGATACCTGGGCAATGATGTGCGTCATATGGTCAGGTTCTACGGCAGTTTCATCCTGCCCTGGGACATCAACTTTGGTGTCAACCTCTACTGGTTCAGCGGTTATCCCTACACCGAATACCTTAGTATGCTCTGGGACGACGGTGGGGCTACCTATCACAGCGGAAATTATTACACCTATTATGTCGATCCGCGGGGTGAATCCGGACGTTATCCGGCTGAATGGAGACTGGATCTCCGGGTTGAGAAGAAATTCAGGATCAAAAAGCTCTTCACCGTCTCCGTGTATGCTGACATCTTCAACATCCTGAATCAGCAGAATGAGCTTTCCAAGTCCAACTGGCTCGGCGAAGCCGAACTGATCGGGGCTATAGGTTCCGACGATTACGTAATCACATATAACAACCCCAGCTACGGTATATTCTCATCCTGGTTCGCGCCGACGTCGATCTTTATCGGAGCCAAAGTCGAGTGGTAAGTGGTTAAGATTAGGAGAAGCCTCTAATTAACTTAGAGCAACGGAAGAATAAAAAAGGGCATCCCCTGTCCGGGGATGCCTTTTTTTTTGCCTATTTTGATTGAAGTCCTGAAGAGAAAAGTTCTCGTCCCAACTCAAACAAAATGGATTTCTTTTCTGGAAAGTCATCAGGTATAATTTTCTTAAACTTATCAGCTCTATTTGATATATAAAATATCTTCCCCAATTCTTTTAAACTAACAGTATTTTTGTTTTTCAATGCCTTATCTACCATTATCTCCAATTTGAAATATATTTCGTCTTCTCTTCTCTCCAATATGTTCATTATATTAAAAAACAAAAATGGATCATATTCTAGAAGTAGATTTTCAGAAATATCCCCATTTTCAAATAGCTTTTTTATTTCCTCCCTTTTCCCTATCTTAGATAGTACTAACAATGCTTTAATCACTAGAGAAGGATTCTTTACAATAGGCTTATAATAGTCTTCAAGAAATCTACACGCATCTTCATAATCATCCTTTTCAATCAGAATGTTAAAAATTTTCTCAATAATTAGATTCTGATTTTTAACTTGGTCTATAAGCCTAAAATAATGTCTTAATGCCTTCTCATATATTCCCTTTGCATTGTATGCATCTGCTAACTTTAAATCTACCTCAATTCTTCTACTCAGATTTGATTTTAAATATGCCTCAACTATATCGAGGTGACTTTCATCAATATCCTTAAAAGATGTCTTCTTAAAAATTTCAATGAACTTTAGATACATTCTGTTACTGAGCTTCTTTGATATTTCCCATAAATCAGCGAAGGCTTCCATAATCTTCTCCTTCTCCGCTTTATGAGACATATAGAAATCAATAAGCTTTTCAAAAGTTTTAGAGTGTGGATATACATTTGATAGAGTTTCCAATTCTTCTTGGATTTTAATCATTTCTTCAGATGGCTTTTCGGCAACTGCTATGCTTTTCTCTATGCGTTCAATTTTCAATTCAATAATTTTTTCCAGCAAATTTTTAGAGAAAACCTTGAGATAATCTTTAGCTAATGGGATTTCTTTAATATTTAATTTGTTTAATCTTAAAGATTCTGATAACTCCAACTCTCTATCAGAATGAAGGACATAAATTTCGGAAACATATAACTGTTCATTTAAATTTTCCGTATTTTCATTTAAAAAATTTTTTATATCTTCAATAATTCTCCTTTCATTTTTGATCTCATTGTCATTTCCAGGCGTAGGTATTCGTGTTAAAGCGAAGACTACCTCAATGGATTTTTGCCCCTTTAACCGTTTTGCCTTTTGAATACCTCTCAATATCTGACGTGAACCTTCGATATTTTCCGGATTATTGATAATCAGAAATACAACCTTATCCGGTAAAAGCGAAGTACATAAACCACTCATTTCCGTGATGCCGGTTCGTGAATCGATCAATAAAAAATCGGGTTTCAGCTCTTTTCGAATTCTTTCTTTTAATTCAAGGAAAAAAGGAATGCCTTCTCCACCCTCTTTATAAAATAGGCTGTGCCAATCAATGGAGGCAAGTTTCTGCCAATATTCAGACGAGAGTACATTCCCAGCAGGAATAAAGCTGATATCACCTTGAGACTTAGGAATATTGACTGCCTTTAATACAAATCTATCAAGGGATTTAGGAATTTTCTTCAATGAGGTAAATTCATAAATATAATCTACTAACCCCAACTTAATAGGAGTAGGGAAAAACCGTTGGAGTTTATAGTGGACACCCGGAGCCTCAAGATCAAAATCAACAACACAAATGTTCTGACCAAACCGTGAAAGATAAACAGCAATATTGGCCAATGCCAATGTACGTCCTACCCCACCTTTGTAAGAATAGAAAGTAATGGTTTCCACTTCACTCTCCTTACATTCAAACTGAGAGTAATTGCTTCCTTTTATACGTATCTTTCATTATTTCGATGATTGACTTTTTCGTATATCGCTTTTCAGCGTTGGGAAACCGATGTTTTAATACTCCTGTATCCAATATGAAATCCCTTAATTTATTCCTCTCTTCCTGGCATCGGTCTATAATGTCCAGTGCCTTATTGAACATCGTATCATTTTTTATAACTTTGTCTATCCGCATTAATGCCAGGGCAATGGCTTCGGCAGCATCTAGATTTCGCTGTGGAATAAATTCCTTCTCAGCCTTTTCAAGGTATCCCCACAATATTTCATCGGTTGCATAACGCAGTAAAGATTTTAACTCCTCCTGTTTCGGCAAGGAAATGCCCTGTTTTTCCATGGCTTCTACATATTTTTTCTTTAGAAAACTTATCGTTTCTGAAAGATTGCAAAATCCAAGATGGCATTCATGGAACATATATTTACTTATGGCGCTTGCCAGGTCTTTTTCTGACATTTCGATCAAATCACCAGATTGGTAAGGCGGCCGAAGTAAATACAATTGCTCTTCCTTTATGATAAATGCCCAACCGTCATATGGGGCAACGGCAATCATTTTAATTCTCATCGATAATCTCCAATTCTATGCTGCGCTTTTCCAATTCCGCAAACAAACGCTTTAACAATGCCAAGCGGTATTGCTCCTCCTCCGATAACTCGGAGTAAAACAACTTTAGAAGTAAATCTTTAAATATACCATTATAGTAGTTTTTGTCAATCCTCACACTCCTAATATGTGTATTTAATATATCATCACCAGTAACCCCTTCAATGTAACTTGTATCGCAGCAAATCACAGCGGCCCATCTGTCGGCTGACAATTCTTCGATTTCACTCTCATGTTTAAGAGCTGCAAGGAGGCTAACGCACTCTTTGTTTGAAACATCATGGACCAATCTGTCTACTAATATTGATTGGTTGCCAACGTAATGAATCGCACTGTCATTTTTAATAAATGCCAGCGAATTGTAACCTTCGGCGTCTTCCTTTCTTATGATCACGCAGTACCGGGCATAACAGTTTATGCCAGTTCCGCCAATGTTTAGAGCAGCATATTTAATCTTTTCACCATCAACAATGCTGGTATCAAAGACTATTCTCGATTCATAATATTTCTTTAGGTGTTTTCTTAACGCTTCTTCCAGGGAATCCTTCTTTTCAGAAATTTTAAGTTCTCCCATATCTACCAATTGATCGGCCTGATCTTCTTTAAGGGTATAAATATTTTTATATTCACCAGAAACCAAAAAATCCATCAATGCCCAATCTTTCATATTAATCGAGAGATTCCATTCCTCCTGTATTTTTTTTCTGAAATTATCCAGAAGGCCCGATTTATTTTGAGTGGAATTACTCTTAACCCGCTTGTACTCCTTTTTCAGGTAATCTGAATTCGCATCCGCCAGGCTAAAGAGATCAATCTTTCTTCTTCTTTCCATAGGACTATTCCACTTATTTTTCAACCGCTAATATAATAAGAAAAATTCCCCTTAATTGCAAGTAGAAACACCTGGAAATCTTCAATTTTTGATTTGCAGAGAACGAGTTAACGAGTTTGTTGAAAGTTCTTGCGTCTCGGGAGACGTTCTTTGTTTCTTGAAAAAGGCCAATTTCTAAATCCGGCCCAGATGGTGGGCGGAACGCAGCGGCTCAGGCAAACGAAATCCAGTACAACATTTCAATACATAATCCACGGCTGTCTCCAGGGAAATCTTATGACCACAGGAGACATAAAGCGGCGAGACATGTGCCCGGGTTCGTACCACCGCTCCGATTACCTCCCCTTTATCATAAAGATAAGCAAGCGCGCCTTTCAGCGCAGACGGCTCTTTATGGGTTCCGATAAGCCGTGACCTGGCACAACCGATGGTGGGGATGCCCGTCAAAATTCCCAGGTGAGACGCCAATCCAAACCGCTGCGGATGCGCAAAACCCTGACCATCCGCCAGCACCAGGTGGGGCTCAACCTTGAGCTTCTCCAACGCCGGGATTAATAGAGGTATTTCCCGGAACGAAAACAAACCGGGAATATAAGGAAAACCAACCTCCCCTTCCGCCACCGCCGAATCAACCATTTCCAGTCCCGGGAAACTCAACACAACAGCAGCAGCCAACGCTCGATTACTGCCTTTCCTGTAACACACATCCACCCCGGCCACTGTATCGATTAAATCGGCCCCGGGAAAACCATCCGTTAATGAAACCCGTTCTTTCAGAAACCGCTGAATTTCTATTGCTTCATCAGGCGTTACTTTCCACGGATGCAGGTTTTTGATTTTCATCGGTCAATACATTATTTGTATTAAAAGCTAAATCATACTACTATTATAACAAAAAGTGGGTGGCTTTTCAGAGAAGAAAATGCAGGCGAGAATTTTTTTTATTTTTTTGTCCTTTTTGTTGACAGAACCGTAATATTGTTCTATAATTATAGCACAATAAAACAAAAGGAGGATAAAATGAAAAAGATTATTTTTGTATTGATCCTGCTGTTATTGGTATTTTCAATGGCAATCCACGGTGAAAAAGCAGCGGTACTGACAGAGATAATGAAACCGGTGACGCTGTCGGTGGATGACACCCAATTCTACGTGACTGAAGGCGCATCCATTTATATTTACTCATTAAAAGAGTTTAAGATGCTCAAAAAATTCGGGAGAGAAGGGCAAGGGCCCCAGGAATTTCAAATCCTTCCTTATCTGCCTCTTGCAATCGATGCCAGTACTGACAAGCTTATTGCAATCAGCTTCGGAAAAATTTCTTATTTCACAAAAAAGGGAGAATTTATAAAGGAGGTGAGATCATCAGGTTTGGTTTTTTATCCTCAACCTTTTGGCGACCAATTTTTGGGAATGTCGGTAACAGCACAGGATGGTGTTCGCTACAGGACAGTCAATATCTATGACTCGAAATTAACCAAGCTAAAAGAGATATACCGGGAAAAAGATGTCTTCCAGGCGCCAGGACGGGGAACAAAAGCCATAAACAAAGCCTTTATATTCCAGGGACATGATAACAAAATTCTTCTACCTGGAAAGGATGATGCAACCATCGACGTGTTTGACAGAGATATGAAGAAACTGTTTTCTATACACCTGGATCAGAAAAAAATAAAGATAGATCAAAAATTTAAAGATCAGGTCATCCACCATGCGAAAACAAGTCCTGAGACTAAGGATTTATACCCGGTTTTAAAGCCTCTTATTTTCCCGGATTATTTCCCTGTTATTGCTGCATTTTTCGCTGATGCTGATATGATATATGTAATGACTTATAAAAAGGAAAACAGCTCCAATGAATTTTTTACCTACGACATGACCGGTAAATTTAAGAAGCATCTGATGGTTCCGATTCAATACGAGACACCGGTAAAGCCTTATCCAATAACCATCCATAAAGGAAAGCTGTATCAAATCGTGGAGAATGAAGAGGAAGAGGAATGGGAATTCCATATGTCGGAGATCAAGTAGCAAGCACAAAGTCAAGAGATAGAATATGAGGATTGTTTCCTTATTTCATCCACCAGCTTTGGGAGGGCGGTTCCGGCTTTTTCGCCCAAATAATAATCCACACTGGGAAAAGCTCTTTCAATGTTAACCTCAACAATGGCTGCCCCGTGCTGCAGCGCCAGTTCCGGTAAGGCCGCCGCGGGGTAAACATTGGCAGAGGTGCCAATCACCAGCATTACATTACATATAAGGGATTCGTTCTGGGCATTCATTAATGCATCCGGGGGAAGTTGTTCTCCAAACAGGACTGTATTTGGCTTCAAAACACCGCCGCAGCTTTCACAATAAGGCGGCGTTCCCTCCGGGACATGGGGAGCAATGTACTGCTTGCGGCATTTCAGGCAATTGATCTCACGGATGGTTCCATGAACCTCTATCACCCGTTTGCTTCCCGCTTTGGTATGCAAACCATCGATATTCTGCGTGACGACGCTTTGCAGTATCCCCATTTTCTCCAGTTCTGCCAGTGCCAGGTGGGCATTGTTGGGCTGATAACTATCATAATCGCGGATAAAATCCCCGCGAATGCTCCAATACTTCGAGGGGTCCCTCCTGAAAACTTCAATGGATGCATATACTGCCGGATCGTATTTTTCCCAGAGCCCGCCGCGGGAGCGGAACGTGGAAATACCACTCTCCGCAGATACACCAGCACCTGTCAATGCCACGCAGCGCTTGCGCTCTATCATCAATTTTGCCACATCTTCATACAACGTATCCATATCTATTTCACTGTTTATTTTTTCCCGGGTTTGTCTTCAAGTACCTGTTTTATGGCCTCAATATGGGGGCGGATTAAATCCATATCACTTTTATGAAGCCGTTTCTTTAAAAGTTGTTCCTGGCTTTTCAGTACACCTTTAGCCATCTTTATTTGCTCTATCATCTGTTTTTTCACGGCTTCAGAGAGATAAGCATTTGATTCGATTTGTTTTATTGATTTTTCAAGTTCAGGGTCTGCTTTTTTGATCTCTTTGCCGTAGACAATGCTGCTGTAACCCAGGATAATGGCTGCTGCTTTTTCAAAATAATGTTCATCCCAGCCGTGCTTTTTTAGAATTGCCAGGTACTCTGCACTTGCGGCAAGAGCCTCGGGGTATGTTATGGTACCAGCTTTGGCTTCATATTTGATACCGAAATTTTCAAAGTCCTTTTTAAGCAAAGGAAAGGTTTTAATAAAGTGTTTCACTTCTCCTTTCTTTAAAATCGGTTTCGGCGGCTCCGGGTCTTCTGCCATTGCCAACCAGGATAAAACAAACAAAACAACAACGGCTAAAATTTTGTATTTCATCACGTGTTCCTCCTTCAAATCTTTTTTGGTTGCAAGAGAGATTACTATAATGGAAAAAGGAATTTTTTTCAAGTATTTTAGCGATTAATTTTCACCACAGAGCCACAGAGGACACAGAGAGCACAGAGGAAGGGAAGAAAGAGGTTGATACCAATGGGGAATACCCTTATGAAACATGGTACGGTGTTTGACCGTGTATGAAAAGTTTTTGGAAGTCCAGAAACCTTTTTACAAAAAGGTTTCTGGCCGCCGGAGGCATTGGTGGGGTTGAAATTCTCTTTATGAAGTATTAAAATAGATGGGTAAAACATTAAACCGGGAGGTGACCATGGTTTTGTATTTGATTCAACATGGAGAAGCCAAAAGCAGTGAAGAAGACCCGGAACGGCCGCTAACCGATGCGGGCGCCGCCGATACCAAAAAAATCGCTGCCTTTTTCAAGCAATTGAAAAAGGAAATCAACGTGATCTGGCACAGCGACAAAAAACGGGCAGAACAAACCGCGGAAATACTGGCCGACGTCCTGGACGCCAAAGACCGCCTGGAAACATGGGAAGATGGCATGGCTCCCAAGGACGATATAGCCACTGTTAAAAAGAAAATAGAAAAGTCAGACCAGGATTCCATTGCCCTGGTGGGACACCTGCCTCACCTTTCCCGGTTGGCTTCCGACCTTTTAACCGGGAACCAGTACAGGGAAGTGGTCCATTTCAAAAACGCCGGTATTGTCTGTCTTTCCGATGAAAACGAATCCTGGCAACTGGAATGGATGGTGATACCGAGTTTGCTTTGAAGGTGAGAAGTTGAGAAGGTGAGAAGAGAAGAAAAAACATAAGGAGAAGTAGATAAATGAGAGTGAAATATCATAGATATACAGGATTTATCCTGGGTTTGTTTATATTGGCGGTTTTGGTTTTAGTCCCGGGCAACCTGACTGCTGAGGCCACCGGGACCGAAAAAGATCAAACCCAATCGTCTAAGACAAAAAAAACAGTAAAATCAGGGACTACAAAATACAAAGGAGAACCGGGAAATTTCGTATTCCACGAAGCGGATTTAAAACATGTACTGCTCTTTTTTGCCAAAACGTACAAATTGAATATTGTAATCGATCCTGATATTAGCGGCAAAGTCACATGCCGGTTAATCAATGTTCCCTGGGACCAGGCACTGGATTTGATACTGAAACAGCACGGACTGGCTTTAATAGAAGAGAAGAAGTCGTTCCGCACCCGTAAGCTCAAAAAAAACTGAAAAGGAAATAAATCTCAAAAAAAATCAATCAAGTATCTTTTTTCCCTTGCGGTGTGTAATATCCTAACGTATAATAAACAAGATGATAAAAAAATGCATTTTTCAATGTTTTTCAAAGATGATAAGGAGTTCAAATGTTAGTAGAAAAAAAGAGATTAATTGAATTACTAGCTCATGAAGACAATAGAGTGGTGAGAGCAGCTTCCGAAGCACTGGAAAAATTTTTTTACGGGTCCGGCGATGTGATTGAACATCTTTTAAAAGCCCTTGATATCAATAAAAGTGATTTAGATGAATCACTTCTTGCCGCACGGATTAAATACTTTATCCCCACTGACAATGATTTATTGGAAATACTGCGCTTAATCATTGAATTAGAGGATAAAGCAGATGTTGCAAGTTCAAATATAAGCTGGCATTTGATGAACAGCTTGCTTGAATTTCCTTTCCAGTTATTAGAAAAGAATTACAGTTCATTTTCCTCCAACAAAGGGCTGTTGAGTATTTTTGAAATTGCCAAAAACCAGGCAGAGGTTAAAAACCTCGAACCGGCTGTCCTGTGGGAAAAATTGGAAAAAATTTGCCGGCAGTACCGCGACAAAGAAATGGAAAGAGACGACGATGAATATTGTGAACTATTGGTTAAGGCACTTTCACAAAAAGGTGAAAAAATTAAACAAAAAGTGATGATGTACCTCAGCCAGGAGGATATGAATGATTATCACCTTGAATTTTACCTGGTAAAACTGGCAGGAAAACTTAGAATAAAAGAAACGATTCCCCATCTCTTCAGGATATTAATAAACAGCGATCCCCTGGAGTTTGTATACAGCCAATCTATAGAGGCTTTGGGAAAAATCGGCACTCCTGAAGTGGTTGAAGAGATTGACTCCCTTTACCTATCACATAAGGAATTGAGAAATTCCTTCGCAGAAATTTTAAAGTATATTCCCCATGATTATTCGGAAAAATTGGCTCTCAAACTTCTAGGAAAAGAAAATGATACAGAAGCAAAAACCTTTCTTGCCGGGGCACTTTGTGATATCTTTTCTATAAATAGCGGTGAGCTAATTATAGATATCATCCGAAAAAAGCAATACGAGCCTTCTATTATGGAGTTACCGGATTACCTTATCCCGGTCTATGCATATCACAACAAAACCATCGACAACCTGGCTGAGTTAGAGAGGGAAGACAAGGAATTTAGGGATGAACATTATCATACTCATCATCCGATATTTAAAATAGCAAAACAGGTTAAACCTTCGGAAGATGACGATGCAATAGAAGACGAAGAATCTGAGCCTTTTGACATTGACATGGAAGATAATCAAAGAGGGACAAAAAAACTGCCGATGAGCCGAATTCCTTCAAAGAAGAGGTATAAGAAAAAGAAGAAAAAAGGGTAATTAAGAATTAAGTGCATACTCCACGGCTGCTTCCGCATGAATACGGGTGGTATCAAACAACGGGATGTTTCCTTCTTTTTCATGAACCAGCAGCGGGATTTCCGTACACCCCAGGATAATACCTTCAGCTCCCTCCTCCACCAGCCGGTTGATAATCTCCCAGTATAGCTTATTCGAGGATTCCCTGATTTCTCCGATGGATAACTCATCCACTATGATCCGGTGAATCGTCTTTATCTCTTCCCTGGAAGGAATCATAACCTTTAATCGATGCTTTTGCCTTAACCGTTCCTTGTAAAAATCTTGTTCCATGGTGAAACGGGTACCCAGAAGTCCGATAGTATGAATCCCCCTGGCCTTGATTTGCTCTGCCACGGCATCGATGATGTTCAAAATAGGGATTTGAATTTGTTTTTGTATCTCATCCGCCAATTTGTGCATGGTATTGGTACAGAGCACCAGGAAATGAGCACCTGCTTTCTCAACATTTCGGGCTTCCGCTGCCAAAATTTCAAGTATCATATCCCATTTTCCCTGTTCCATCAACACCTCGATCCCGGCAAAATCTACAGATACCATGACACTGGGTGCCGAATGGATGCCCCCCAGTTTTTCCCGGGTGACTTCATTAATAATCCGGTAATACTCGCAAGACGACTCACACGTCATTCCTCCAAGCAACCCGATAGTCTTCATGATCATCCTCCTTCCCTTAAGCATACATTAATTTCAAGTTTTTGTAAACCAGGGACTCTTTTGCCACCTTGATAAAAAAGGTATATTGTGGTAATAATATAATATGAAACAAAAACAAATAAACCCAATCATCCTTATTATTGTATTTTTTCTTATGGCTTTAATCCCCCAATCTTTTTATGGGGAAAACCCGGAAAATGACCCCGTGTTCCAACACCTTCAGACCATCGATAAAGGGATCAACCCGGAACCTGCTTGGACCCTGGATTTAGGCAAAGGCCGCTCCCCCCGTGATTACAGACCGGGGAGAAGTATCAAACATGAGGAATTTACCCTGAAGACTTCCATCAAGGGAGTTACGAATTTTTGCGGGGTGCGGGTGCTGAATACCCCCATGGAGATGCACCTCAAACTCTACTCCAAAGGGCTTTCTGAAGTTGAGCTGTGGGTGGGTGAGAAAAAAGTGGATGCCTTTTTCATCGACGGTTCCTCCGGGACCGGAAAAAACCTGGAGCGAAGAATAGGTATCATACCATCCACTTCTCCTAACCAGTACCGGGTGGAGATAAAAGTAAACAACAAAGGCTTCAAACCCTTGCGCACAAAATTCTGGCCCCCACGGAGTAAAGAACTAAAGGAAAGAGATATCCAATTTACCATCAAGGAAGCAGCGGTTGTTTTCCCGGCAGCGGCAGACACCCAAAACCGGTTAAATGACTGGCTGCTTTCCATGAAAATCGCCCATGCATTATTAAATCCTGATTTTAAACGGTACACATTTATTGGAGCGCCTTTCAAAATCGAGGACCAACGAGAAACCCCGAAAACACGGTTAGCAAAATTAAACAAACTATTGGAACGGGTGGTAATGGAAATTCAGCCGCAGATGCTGAACACCAATCAACCCATGAACCTATTATCAGCGATCCGGGAATCTTACCGTATTTCCGAACCTTTGAAAACCTTTGCCAAAGAGTTCAAGGTTCACCTGATCGGCAATGCCCATATCGACATTGCCTGGCTCTGGCGGATGCGGGAAACCGTTATGGTAGCCCGCAACACCTATGATACCGTACTCGATAACATGAAAGAATACCCGGAACTCCATTACGCCCAGAGCCAGGCACTGACTTATGAATGGATGGAAAAACACTATCCTGAAATTTTTGAACGCATCAAACAAAAAGTCCGGGAAGGCAAATGGGAAATTGTCGGCGGTATGTGGGTGGAGCCGGACTGCAACCTGATCTCTGGTGAAAGCTGGGTACGCCAACTGCTTTACGGTAAACGCTATTTTAAAGAAAAATTCCACCTGGATGTAGATACCGGTTGGAACCCGGATTCTTTTGGTTACAACTGGAACATGCCCCAGATTTATAAAAAAAGCGGGATCAAACGGTTTATCACCCAGAAAATCTGGTGGAACGATACCACGGTATTTCCTCATTTTATCTTTTGGTGGCAGGGAGTAGACGGCACCCGGTTGTTAACCTATTTCCCACCCATAGGCTATACGGCACAGATCAAGCTGCCCAAGGATATTGTCAATATTACCAGGTACGAAGCCACCACCGGTTACAAAAAAACGCTGGTGCTGTATGGGCTGGGTGACCACGGCGGCGGTCCCAACCGGGAGATTCTCAACCGGGTCAGGAAATATAAAAAACTCCCCATTGCACCCGAATTTATTCATTCCAAGTCCATTGATTTTCTCAAAAACCTGGGAACCGACTTAAAAGATAACATACCGGTATGGAAAGATGAATTGTACCTGGAATACCACCGGGGCACTTACACCACCCAGGCCAAAATAAAAAAGAATAACCGCCAATGCGAATCGCTTCTTTCCTCTGCGGGAAAAATAGCGTCCACTGCGTTTATGATCGAGCCTATCTACCCGCAGAAAGAATTGGAAACCGCCTGGAAAATAGTGCTGACGAACCAGTTCCACGATATCCTGCCGGGTTCTTCCATTACCCCTGTCTTTCGCGACGCGTTGGAAGATTATAAGAAGGCAAAAAATAAGATAAAAAACGTCATTGCCGGTTCCTTGAAGAAAATCATCGCAAACGTGGATACCTCCAGGGTCGAAGGCATCCCCCTGGTGGTTTTTAATTCCCTTTCCTGGAAGCGGTCAGGCCTGGTTTCATTAAAAATCCCGCTGCAGAAGGACGAAACGGTTAAAGTCCTGGGGCCAAAGGGTCATGAGCTCCCGTTGGAAATCAAAAGAGACTCCACCGTCCACTTCAGCGACACCACCGAGGCCGCACTCTATTTTATTGCCAAAGACATCCCTGCCGTGGGGTACGCGGTTTTTTCCATTGTAAAAACAAAGGGCAGGGAAAACTCTAAAGAATATAAAGATATCGGCAGCCGTCGTTATCTTCAAATTGAAAACCGGTTTTTTAGACTGGAAATAAATAAGCGGAGCGGTAATATCACCAGTCTTTGGGACAAACGGCTAAAAAAGGAATTCGTGGCCAAGGGCAAAGAGGCCAATGTCCTCCAGGTATATGAAGACATGCCGGAAAGATGGGATGCCTGGAATATCGGCTATACCGGAAGGATGTGGGAAATAGACAAAGCCGAGTCCGTGGAATTAATAGAAGATTCCCCGGTGCGAAAAGTGGTAAAGGTAAAAAAGAGTTTCCTGGGGCTTGCCAAAAGCCGCTATGCGCCTACGGAGGAGTTTCCCTCTTCGTTTTTCACTCAATATATCATCCTCTACAATGACCTGGATCGAATCGATATAAAGACCGAAGCAGACTGGTGGGAAGAACATATGTTTTTAAAGGCAGCGTTTCCTGTCAGTATCAGGAACGATTATGCCACGTATGAAATTCCTTTTGCCTTGATTCAGCGGATTACCAAATCCGAAACACTGTGGGAAAAAGCGCGGTTTGAAGTACCTGGACTGCGGTGGGCAGACCTGTCCAATAAAAAGTATGGAATTTCCCTGTTAAGTGACAGCAAGTACGGGTATGATATCCATGGCAATATCATGAAGATATCTTTACTACGGTCTCCCACCTGGCCGGATCCCATGGCGGACCAGGGAAAACACACGTTTGTCTATTCTCTTTATACGCATCCTGGCGGTGTAACTGAAGGAAATACCATAAAACGAGCTCGTGAATTGAATACTCCCCTTCAGGCAGTGATAACCGATAAACACCGGGGAATCTTTCCGGGAGAATTCAGTTTTTTCAATATCGATTCAACCAGTGTTATACTGGATACGATAAAGAAGGCGGAAGATGACGATGGAATGATTCTACGTTTGTATGAATCGGCGGGAAAGGACACCCGGGCAAAAATTATTTTTTTCAAAGCGCCGAAAACGGTTTATGAAACTGATTTAATGGAAAATGCCATAAAGGAGCATCAACCGGAAGGCAAGTCCCTTTCTGTAACGTTCAAAAGATTTGAAATCAAGACACTGAAGCTCATCTTTTAAATTTGACAATTGAGCCTCTTGAAAAGATGCCTCCGGCGGCCCCAGGCCCCAATGCTGTTGAGTTAAGAAGAACACACTCTAATAAAAAGTTTTGCGGGGTCCAGGGGCGGTTTTTCAAAAGAGCCCCTGGCCGTCGGAGACAAAAAAAGTTCTTTTAGAGTTCTAAAAGGAGTTCAGGATGGACAAACTAAAAGTTTTTGTTTTTTTTAGTTTTTATGTCCATCCTGTAGATAAAATANNGCCCGTGCGGTACGAGAGTTCAGCTTGAAAAGGTGCCCTGCGGGCAAGTTTAAATCGCCTGCGGCGAAAGGTCGGAAAGTCGGCCGGGTTCACTCAAAACGTTTTTGGATTCATCAAGAAGTTTATTTCAATCACCAAATACCAATACCAGTACCAGGGCAGTATTTTTTGCCTGCCCCCTTCCTTGTTGTCCCCTTCCTTGTCCCCTTCCTCCCTTCCTCCTCCAAAACTGAACAGGAATTGAAACTCATGGATTTAGAAGTCACGAGTTGGAAATAAACCTGTCTTTCCCACGGGTCAAGGAGCATCTTCCTACGGCCTAGGAAGTGTCTTCCTACGGCCCAGGTACCAGTTCCTACAACCTAGGAACCATCTTCCTACGGCCCAGGTACCCCTTCCTACGGCCTAGGAAGTATCTTCCTACGGTCTAGATACCCTTTCCTACAGCCCTGGAACCATCTTCCCACAGTCATAGAATCACCTTCCCATGAGACTTTTCCCGTTTTCATCTAATTTTTGCCTATCCCCTTCCTTCCAATATCTACAACTAAGGTGAACTGGATGAAGCGGCGACTACCGAGGAATTCTCGGTAGTTCGGCAGGAGGGTAATCATTAGGTAAAGAGGAACTCCTGGAAGAAATTCGAGAGATCCGGGCCAGTGAACGCATGGTGTATCAAAAGATTACCGATATTTATGCCACGGCCGTGGACTACTCTCCCAATTCTGTTGAAACAGAAAAGTTTTTGCTACTGTATTTCTCGTGAGGTTGCGAATGCACTGGCTGGGAAAGAATATGAAGTTTTTCGGGTCAAGCAGGATAAAATAATTAATTTTTGTTTTTCGGCCTAATCAATAGGCTGCTGCCCACCGGAACCAGTAGGCTGGATTTTGATGGGATTTGGGAAAGGCCCATCAATAGCAGGAAAGCGTTTATTGATGATTGTTTTTGGGAGTTTTCGCAGTTATTATAACCCAGTATAATCCAGTTTAATCCGATATAATCTGGGATATAAAAGTCACGTTTTCGTCACGTTTGGATGACACATTGAAGGAAGTTGCGCGGGATATCTCCTATTAATGTGTTTTGACTTCCCTGGCCGCCTAACGATCAAGTTCACCGGGCTGGCGGACCAACACGAGTGAACGTTGAAAAACCAAAAAACGTGAACGAAAGAATCGACATTGAAAAACCGAAACACGAGCCAGCTCCGGTGCAACGCCTTGTTAGGCACGTTTTCGTGAACGGTCAAATGAATCCGCCAATGTCGTGGCTTTGTAAGTGCGTTGAGCGATTCAGCGACTTCTTCAGCAACAGTCGGATGTACGATACCATAAGTAGATCGCAATTTCTTGAGGGCAAGATCTAAGCCACTTAGTTTGTGCCACACTGATGCCAGGCGGGTGCCATGAGCGAAATCGTCCGAAATTTGTTTTCGGTGGCGCGAATTCCATGCGTCGAGGAAGTGGGTATCTCCAGAAACGTCTCCATAGCAGAGTTCAGCGAGTCTTGGTGAGGGGGATCCGTTAGCTTCGCTGAATAGATATAGTCTTCCTGATTCGGTGGCACTTGTGGTCCATTCGGTAGCCGTGCATGTGCCTGGATGGATGCGATCGGCGACAGCATTGAACCCGTCGTCATTGATTTGGAGCGAGACACCGTGCAAAGCACAAACCGGGCCGACGATTTTGCGCCAAGTTTCTGGGACTGCGGCATATCGTTCACAGCGAGGTTGCACGTCCCGTGGTGTTCCATCGTTGAAATAGTAGAGGATTTCAGGCCTGACGGCGACATAATCGAGACGGCCTTGTCGCGCAATTGAACGGATAAACTCGGACACTCCGTGGAGTTCTCGCTCAGTAGCATGATCGACAACATAGCCAACTCCGACGGTAACCGAGGTCGGAGCGTGGTGGGACAAATATGTGACGTTTTGGCGCACACGATTATAGGCGTCAGGACCTAGATGATAGACTTAATCGTGTGAATGTGCAGACCAGCTGTTGATCGACACGCGGATGAACTCTGGAGAGTTGGCAAGCAATTGGTTCACAAGGTCTGCTGTCAGGTTACAACCATTACTATAGAGCCCCCAAGCGAGGCCTTCTTGGCGGGCAATGCGGCCGAAATCGGGTAAATTCGGGTGCTCCGTTGGCTCGCCCCCACTGGTAAAAGTGACGCTAAGGCCGCCTGCCTGTCGAAACTCATGTGCCATCTTCGCCCATCGTTCAATGGGCATCACGTCCTGTGTGCCGAGGCCAGTCTCGACTAAAGTTTGGAGTGAGATCAGTCGCTTGCTGGCGTTCCGTCGATCTGCCTCGTGGCGGGCGCCATTGGTGCGATAGGGACACTTTGGGCAACGTGCGTTGCATCGCAACGAAGGCCAAATCTCGATGTTCACTGGGGTGATTTCCTGTTCACGCCCAGTGAGGAAAAGCGCGAGTCGTTCGGGGTGCCCAGCGAGCTTCGCCGCCGCATCAAGGTATCCCCAACGACCGGCGATGGCTTCTAGGATATCATTTGCAAGATGTGTGGCCGCTACTGTCATGGCTGTGCTCCGTCTGGTGCCTAACTATTATTATACGAAATTCGTGTTTCTCTATCACCTACATCTCGAATATTGGCATATAGGCATAAATGAAGCAACTTTCTTAAAATAGTACAGTGTTATACGAAATTCGCATATCTTGGGTTCATTGTCAGAAGTGAGCAAAAACTCCCTTATTCCTTTGTTAGCAAGCTGCCGCCATTAAGAGGTGTTCACATTTCCGCTTCGCCCCTTTCAACCTAGCCAACTCAGGTGTTCTCCATCTAAGCATAACTCATAGCTGGACTCACCGGTGGATTAAAGGATACTACATCAGGAAGTAAAATTCAACTTTTTTCTAAATAAATATTGGGCAAAACAGTTTTTTAATGGCAAAAGGTAAAGAAAAGAGTCTGCTGATGGATATCAGGTAAGACAATATCTCACTTCAAAATTGAGGAAGGGGACAGGCCGGTTTCAAAAACAGGAAAATCGGTTGCAAAAACCAAAAAATCGGTGTAGCAAAAAAAATAAAATATTTCCAGGAAGAATGGAGCGATTAATGAAATTCTTTCCCGCCCCCATTTTCTCCTTTCTGTGGTGGAAATACCAATTCTACCGGTTGAAATAAGAAATCTACCGGTAGAAATGAAACACCAACAATACACAGTACTTTAAGCAGAGAGACGGAAATGATTGGCGCTGTGCCTGGAGAACGATGGATAGTTCAGATTCAATTATCACCAATCTCCTGGAAATGCAACTGCCGGATAACCGTTGATTATCCTTTTACCCGGAAGACTTTGGAGGCAGATTTTTTCCTACAATGGCCAATCAATAAAAACTTCATCCTCCGCATGAATTCTCCATACTCCGATCCTCATAGATGATAGACGAATCACGCTCCCCATCCGTTTGGAAACAGTATCAAAGTCCGGATGGCGAAGCAAGCGGCGTATATATACCGCAGCTTCATGCTTCCCAACATCCATACATATAATGGCATATTTGGCATGACACAACCGTGATTCAAAAAAGTCGAAATCAAGCGTAAAAAAGGTGGACTTACGAAATTGAAGCAATAAAGGAATAATTTCTTTATCCTTCAATCCTTTTCGCCCAATATCATATCCGATTTGGCGAACCGGTATACGCCAACTTCTTAGCAGTTGCCGTTGATTTTCAAGAATTTGTTCATCTAAAATATTCATACAGTGGCATGCTCCAAGACATATTCAGGCGCAGTATACTCCTGGGCATGTTCAAGAAATGCCAGGTTCGCTAAATTGACTGCCTCAGTAATCGCTTCTTTACATATATTGCCGTGATACTCCTGGATGATCGCTTCCCATGATATGCCTTCGGCCACCATTTCCAAAACATGAGACACCATGATTCGTGTCCCGCGAAATGTCGGTTTCCCATGGCAAATTTCCGGATCGCTTACGATATAGCGTCCGATCAAACGTCCTTTTAATTTATTTTTATCCATATATTCATCCTACACTTAATTCAAACAAAAGTCAAGACGAACATCTATTTCCCAAAAGATGGGAAAAAGAGTAAAATCTTGTCTGACACTTTCTTCCCCAGTCGATACCTGGAAATCAAAAGATTCAGAACCTTTGATATATTTGCAATGACTGACCAGGTTCGCAGCGTGAGAGAGGCGCTGAAAAGAATGGATGTCCGGCACTACAGTCACTTCAGCAGAGGATACAAAGAGTACCGCGGCTGTTACCCCAGTGAAACGCTGAGAAAATACAAAAAGAGAAACGAGAAACTAAACCGGGAATTTGCGGAAAAAAGAGCATTCTGCAGGAATTTAAGAGAATTATAAGGACAGGCAAGAGGGCACCCGGTTTTGGCGTGCTCCTGTTTCCCCACAGGAGTTATCACCTCTAGGGGAGGCGTCATCTATTAAATAAAGAGTAGTCGTCTCATCATCAACAAGTAGTCATCTACTAAAGATAGAATAGACGTCTTATCATCCAGGTATAGCCATCTATTAAAGACAGTATAGACGTCTATTCATCACTGTATAGCCGTCTATTAAAAAAGAATAGACGTCTTATCATGATTAGCAGCCATCTATTAAAAAAGAGAAGACATCTCATCATCCTACCCCATTGGTTTCGTTTTACTTCTTGACTTCTTCTCTTCGTGTCCCTTTGTGCTTTTAACCGCATTGTAAATGCCTTCGTGGCTAAAATTAGGCGGTTGACTGGGTTTGTCTCCGTTTATAGTTTTTTAACGCCGCTTCAATGGCGTGGAGGAGTTCTGGTGCCTCCGGTTTGATTTTGGGGTGGAACCGGGCAATAGGTTTGCCGGTTTTGTCAAACAAGAACTTGTCGAAATTCCAGCGAATCTCACCAGCAAACTATTGTTTTTTTCAAATTTTCTTCTCCTTATAAGAAAAAGAGGGGCACATAAGAAATCCGGCCCCTCAAGTTCTATGGTTTACCTTTTATTGGCCTTTTGCTTCGGCAACCTTTTTAATGGCTCCACACCGGAGCATCTCAGAACCGTAATAGGGATTGGCAACTTTGCCATTTTTCTGGACCCAGTGTGCTTTTGCCATGGGACAATAGGCAACAGCCAACCCGGCAGGAAGCTCTGCTTTAGCGATATGCTCCGACAATGGTTTAAAGGCATGCCGCAGTGCATTCAAATCCCCTGCTTTTAACACCGATTCCAACAAGCTCTTTAATTCCCCTTTGCTGTGCTTCGCCAGGTGCTCCAGGGAACGCTTTGCCTCCGCATAATTGTCAGCAGCCAGGGCTTCCTGTGCGGCTACATAATACGCAAAAACCTTGCCTTCCTTTGCATGCTCGCTGTCACTGGCCCAAATACCTATACCCAAACTGATGAATACTATAATATATATCAATCGTTTCATTCTCTTTTCTCCTTTGTTTTTTTATCTTTAGTTAGACAGGACACCAACCAAAACCTTGCTAATTTTTTCAAATTTTTAGTTCACTTTAATTTGTTCAAAGATGATGACCTGATTCTTATAATCCAGGTAAAGCATTTCCTACTTTGCTGAGACCTTGAAGACTCAATGAAAAATTCCCGGGATTGGGATTCATATAGTCAAGGGCAAACATGGATATGGACACCTTGATTCTTTTTATTGCTTCGTCGCTCTTTTCTATTTTGATTTTTCCGTTCCGGTCAACCAGCCAACCGTGTTTACCGTTACCTCCCGTGATATGGTTGAGACCCATAAAATTTACTTCTTGCCTCCAGCGGTTGGGGAATTGATACCATTGTTTGATGGTTACACAGAGCAGGATCAAGACTCCGGTTGAAAAAACGTTGTTTAATTTCATCTCTGTTTGTTTACAAATAAGTCTATCTTTCCCACGTCCAGCCCGGAATTTATGACTTTTTACTATGCCTGTCTTCTCTGGAAAATCCAATGTTTAAAAAAAGGGTCGTCAATTTCATAGTGATCTTTTATTCTTACCACGTATCCATCTTTCAACAGGCGCTTCAAACTGCTGTGAACAGTGCTGGAAGAGCCCAGGTTAAATTGTTGAAAAAATTCTTTCGACATAGGTAAATCATCCGAGAAGGTCAAACCGACCATGACTTTCATATCCGTCCGATTAAGGCTGCCCCACCATCGTTCGTAATCCACATCATGAAATTCAACGATTTGCTCAACCGCTGTTAAAACCGGGTCTTTAAATTCACTTGAGCTTATAAAATTTTCCCATACTTGAAATGCCAACCGCTGTGTATAATAAGGATGTCCATCCGTAAATGTCAAAATATTCTCAGCAATTTCTACGAAACTGCCGCTAATTGGTTTAAGACGATCTTCTAAAAATAATTGAAATTCACTCTTGGGAATCTTGGATAGTTTAAATAAATAGCCGAAATGATAAAACGGGTTATTTTTTTGCTCGAAAATATCGCGAATTAAAGACTCCTGGCTGCCCAAAAACACATAATTTGTATTCGTATGGTGTTGAAGAATCGATCTCAGACGGGTTTCAAAATGAGCAGAAATTTTTCGAACTTCCTGGAATTCATCGAAAACAACAATAGGACGCTTTTTAGTAAAAATCTTATCGGATAAATTCAAAACATCTTCTAAGATTAAATCAGCAGCTTTTGACGCATCAAATGAAACATTTAATTCATCGGAAACCGGGTTGATTGAAATGGTGGGAGTAAATCGAAACGATCTGATGGAATTCTTGATCTTTTGCAAGGGATTCAATTTGCATATCTTTTTCATTAGCTGTTCGGCAAAATCAACCTCTGAAGTTACCACTTGCATGTCAAGTATAATTGAAGGGCGATTTATCTCTTTCAATATTTTACGTATCAAACTGCTTTTGCCGTATCTCCTGGGGCTCATGAGAATGAGGTGAACCTGGCTTTCGAGAATCGACCGTACTCGTTTAAGTTCTTCCCTTCGATTGGTAAAATACGGTTCATCAACGATGCTGCCAAATTTAAAGGGGTTTACCTTTTTTTTCCGAGGAATTTCGGAACGAATATTTTCGGAACGATACCTTTCAATACTCATGTCTGTCTAATACCTTTCATATAATATTTTCCGTAGGCTTTTGCACGTTATTGATGTCTTAAAATAGAGTTATACTAAATTTCCATAAAAAAGTCAACATTACCCTCATGCCGGATCAGGAAAGGCTTTTCTTGCCGGGCGACTATTAACTGCCATTCCGAAAAACTTCGGAACGAACATTTTCGGAATGATGCCTTTCATTGCTCATATTTGTTTCATTTCATTTTTTATTTTCCAGGCAACCTCTTTACCTTATTCTTCATAAAAATAGAATTTGATCCTGGTTGATTTTTTCGGCCGGTTGTTTCGGTCCGGTATCTTTTTCATACAGGACTTTATTGAAAATGCAAAAAGCAGTCGTGGGGTCGACTATCACAAAATATAACTGTTTCTTATTCTTTTCGGTGGGAAGGGTAATGGTCTCCGAATCCGTTACCCTACGGTTTTCCAGGGTGACGTCAGCATCCATGAATTGGTCATCAAAGCGAAGGGCAAATACATCGACGCTGCGATTTTTCATTTTTTCCGGGATAGGCACATGAACCGTGACATGGGTTTCATCGCCTATTTTTTTGACATTGAGCGTTTCATAGGGTGAGCGTTGGACTCGTCCCAGGACCCTGCTCCAACTTCGATCCGCAGCTACACTGATGGCAAATAATTTTTTCCGGACTTGACTCATTTTCTGGTAGGGTTTGTCTCTTTCTTTGTGAGCCGCCGCCTTAATACGCACACCTTTGCGTTTGCATTTGATTTCGATCTTCATTTGTTTCCCGAGATCGGCACTGGGATTAAAAAAGAGTTCATAATATGCGGAAGCGGATCGGTTTAGCCATTTCACCAGCGGTCTGACATGATGTCTCCTCAACCCCCTCACAGAAATCCTTTCCAGCACACTCCCACCATCATAAACCTGGTTTTCCATATATCCCTCAAATCCTAAATAAGAGTATATCGTGTGCTGCCAGGGAAAATATTTCATGAAGCCATCTTCACAATGTTCATAGAAGTCTTCTGAAAGCAGATACGTCACCTTTGGATTATCAATGGTCAGAAGCGCATTTTTAAACTGTTCAAACGCATTCAGGTACATATTCACCGTATCTCTCCTGGCACATTTCAAACCGTCATCCATCATCAACCTTTCATAACGCAGTCCTCTAAAGCCAAAACTATAACGGCGCTCCCACCATAACAGTTTCTGGGGATTTGTTTTCAGTTTATCAAGATGTTCCAGGAACTCTTTGCTTCCGGGCTCCGGCCCGGCAATATACTTTAATCCTCCCAGTGTGATCTCCAGTAGAATAAATCGATCCTGGGGTGCACCATTCTCAATGAGCTGCCTGGCCACCATTTTGGCATGTTTTAACCCAACATAGCTGTTAAACAACGCATCCACGATAATAAATTTTAACCGGGTTACTTCTTTAGCAGGAAATTTCCTTACCGCTGCGACTTCCACTGGCGGCGGCTTCTGCTCCTCATCCTTTTCCCTGGATACCTCCGCATCTCCAAAGGAAATACCGTAAAGATAAATGATTTTGGTCAATTTTCTGTTGATGTACAGCTCAAGCTCATCTCTCTTTAAATCATAGACCGGGTTGCCATAGGCGTCAACCGCAACAAAGGGGACTGGCAGCGCCTTTACCGACACTTCGTATTCCAATGGTTTATGCTCCTGGGACCATAAACATAAACCAAACATACCCCAAATAGAGGCGAATACCACCATAACGATTAAAATGCTTTTTAACCTGGTGGGAAATAAATGTCTGTCCATTCTAATACCTCCTTTATTAATATAACCTTTCTTACCTTCATAATCATGCATTTTCTAAAAAATTTAGATTAACAGAATTCTTTAGCGCAGTCAAATATATTATAATCTCTTTTTTAAAGGCTGCCGTGACTTTTCATGAATTATTACTAATTTTTAGAAAATCGTTTCATATTAACGGATTAAAAGTGAAACCAATCAAGAAAAGTCACGTTAACCTTTTAGGTCTGGCCCCTGCTCTCTGCTCCCTTAATTGTCAATAGTTGAAAATGATTTTAAAAATCTCTGGCATCTTACTCTTTATTCGTGACAGTACGTCAACATTAATCCATTTAGGGGAAAAAGGAACCCGTTTCACATACTCCAGGGACCTGTTTATGGAACGCCCGTACTTATAAGTATAAAGAAATTTACCGCTTTTATCGATTTGATTTTCCTTTAAGAGCGGATTGGGTACGGAAATAAAGAATTTACTCTTTTTTTTGTCCGCTGCCAGGAGATTGTGAGAAACAAGACAGCGGTAAAGTTCGACGGCCACGGAATGGGAAGGGTCGATAAGCCGGATATCTCCAGGGATTATTTTGCTGTACTTTTTATCTAATCCCCTGAGATACATCAAATGGTCGCTGATTTCTTTTGTATAATACGGGTAATGGGTGCAGCCGAGGATTACAGCATCCACAACCCGGCCAGGGTATATTTTTGCCGTTTTTATCACCAGTTCCGTAACATAATATCTTATATAATTTATTACAGAATTTAACTCCAATTCTACGATTTGTCCATTTGAATTCCTTTTTATCAATAGTCCATTCCCGGTTTCAAAATTATACTCCTTCCATAATGATAAATGGATGGGATATTTGGGATGATCCAAACCGGGACCATGGTATATTTTATTGTGTCTTACCGTTGAGGCACCCGGATCGATATAATTCAAATCTCCATCGATTGCCCCGGCTAGCCCGAAACCGGCTTGCTGGACCACACCGATGTTTTTATTTTGAAACCTGTTTTTATAATGTTTCAAGATTGCCTTTTTATAGCCGTTGGTGGCGCATGTGCCTTCGGTTGCCAGAACCCCGATGACCCTGTTTTCTCCCTCGCCTTCCAAAAACTTTACAGCACTTTTTGCTCCTGCTTCTATAACCCCAATCACCTTCATATCCAGGTTCCACTTTTTAAGGGATTGTTCAATGAGATCAAAACCATAGGCAGTGGCAGTGTTGCAGGCAATCACAATCGTTTTTACCGGGTCTTTGTCTGTTTTTGCAGTAGTATCCGTGGGCATCCGGTAATATTTTCTTCCCAGCAAAAATTGCACATCTTTAATAATGTGTTCTTTTAATAAGCTGGTTTTGCCTTCGGAACCGTACCTGCCGTAAGGCATGTTGGCGTCGTCACCCAGGTAAATGAAGGTTTCCAGGTTAAAATCCGGTATACCGTCCGGACCTTTTTGCTTTGTTTTGTTATTATATTGATCCGATTTTAGAATAGAATCCAGGACCGTCAAACCTCCGGTACCTGAATCGAAAACACCGATGGGAAGATTATGCTTAGTTTCTGGGTAATGCTGGAAATCGATATAAAACGGACTTTTGGGATTGTTTTTAATTTCTTGAATAATTGTGAATTCGACTTTATCGGTCTGCGCTTGAGGATATTGGGTAAAACCCGGGCAGAGTATTAGTACTAACGGTAAAATTAATTTTAATAAACGACTCATACAACCTCCTGGATAAATTGTATCCCTTCTACATGTTTATGTAAAGTCTGCCAGATTTTTTTGCCTGGCGACTTCTATGCTATTATTGGTTGAACCACAGAGGACACAGAGAACACAGAAGAGAAAAGGGGAAGATTTATTCCATTAATTCTTGCAATTGGAAGCGATGGCGCATGGGATGTACCAACGCATGCTCCAGCAGGGCATCGATGCAATAATCAACATTCCACGGTGCAGTGTACGCAGGCTGGTAAAACCGCCTTCCCCTCACTTCAACCAGCGGTTTTCGCCACTGCTGCAATAAATGCTCCAGGTAATCATCCACTTCCGCTTCAATTACTTCAACATCCGGTGCCGGTCTGATTTGTAGGTCCGGCAGTTCAAGTTTCTCACAAATCCAGACCATGTACCCCCGGGCACTGTGCATGACATGCCTCAACAGCGCAGCCAATGAAACATAATTGGGGTCTCTGGTTTCAGGGAGCGCAACAGCAATTGCTTTGGCGGTTTTCCAGGTCTCTACGAATTGCCGCAGTTCTTTCTCATGCAGCAAAATTACTGCCCGTGCTCCCCGATATCTAAAATCTGTCAATTCTTTCATAAGTCTTTCCCTCCTTTAAAAAACTCAAGAACAATTTTATTAAACGCTTCGGGTTTTTCCATATTAACCATATGACCAGCTCCGGGAATGATGACCTTCCTGGCACTGTTAACTTTCTCCTGCAGCGCCTCTACTGCAGCCAGTGTATCGGCAAGGTCCCCGTCTCCAACAATAATCAATGTGGGTATTTTAATACTTGATGCTCTTTCAAGAGCCGGAGCGCCCCGGATCTCAATATAATTGGGATACCAGTCAAAAATATGCCTGTTGTCATTCACCATCTCTTTAAATAATTTCCGGGCCTCAGGGTAATCGCCGGAAGGAACTCCATAGCTCCAAAACGGGTCTTCCAGGAAAAGACGAACCGCTTCCTGCGTTCCCTTTTCCCTGGCAGTACTATACAGTTGCGCTGCTTTCTGCTCCATTGCCTGGGAATACTTAAATCCCCTTGCGCCTGGTCCCACCAGGATAAGTCGATCCACCATATGGGGATAATCCAGCGCAAATTCCAGGGCTATACTTCCTCCCATGGAACAACCCATGATATGTGCCTTCTCTATCTTTAAGAACTTCATTAAATCATACACATCCTTTACCGGTGAAAAAGGTTTATCGGGTATTTCTGATTTCCCGAACCCCCTGGCATCGAAACGGATCACTTTATAATCCTCAGCAAATTTTCTAAACTGATAATCCCACATCCGGCTGTCCACAAGCCCGGCATGAAGCAAAATAATGGGAGGACCTTCCCCGGCAATTTCAAAATAAATTTTCGTCCCATTTATTTCAGCAAATCCAGTAAACGCTTGTTCTCTCTCCATTTTTGTCTTTACCTCCTCCTTTTTCTTTTCACAGCCCCCAACTCCTGCCATGAGAACAACAAACATCACGCAGCAAAGGGCTCTAACGGTTATGATCTTCATTGACTTTTTTTTCTTCATTTTGTCATCCACCTCAAAATAAAAATATGTTTAAAAAAAAATGTAAGATAATCATTAACATAAAGAAAAAAAAATATCAAGAAAAAAGTCAAGAAAATTTTGATTGAAGCGAAAATTGAATCTATATGCGATTGATGGTAAAATCATTAATTAATAATTAAACCATCAGACAAAAGGAGGTATTGATTCATGGATAAAAAAAATAAATTCCATAAATCCTTTTTTATCGTTATTTTAGGGTTTACTTTACTATTCGCCTTTTCTGCTTTTTCCCAATTGGAGGCTGTTTCAACCGAGTATCTTAAGGTATTGAAATGGCGTTCCATCGGACCGCACCGGGGCGGCCGCGTGGTGGCGGTGACCGGTCACCCGACAAAGAAGAATGTTTTTTATTTTGGGGGCACGGGCAGCGGCGTGTGGAAAACCCAGGACGGCGGCAATACCTGGAAAAATATTTCCGACGGCTTGTTCAAAACCAGTTCCGTGGGGGCGATTACGGTCTCACAGGCTAATCCCAATGTGATATACGTGGGCATGGGTGAATGTTGTCTGCGGGGAAATATCTCCCACGGCGACGGTGTGTACAAATCCATTGACAATGGTAAAACCTGGAAACACATGGGGTTATCCGCTACCCGACACATTGCCCGCATCCGGGTTCATCCGCAAAATAGTGATATCGTATATGTGGCTGCATTGGGGCATGCCTTTGGTCTTAACAAGGAACGGGGGATATTTCGCTCTATGGACGGTGGAAAAACCTGGAAAAATATCCTTTTCTGCAGCGAAAAGGCAGGGGCCATCGACCTGGTTATAGAACCCGGCAGCCCCCAGGTCCTTTATGCTGCTTTCTGGGAAGTCCAACGATACCCCTGGGGTTTTGTCAGTGGTGGACCCGGCAGCGCTATTTACAAATCCGGGGATGGTGGTAACACCTGGAAAGAAATCACCGGGAATCCCGGACTTCCCACAGGCATTAAAGGGCGAATCGGCCTGACCATCTCCCCGGCCAAGCCGGAACGGGTTTGGGCCATTATTGAAGCCAAAAAAAGCGGCGTATACCGTTCCGATGACAGCGGTAATAACTGGAAATTAATCAGTACCAATCCCGAGCTCCTGCAGCGCCCCTGGTACTATCACCACATCAAAGCCGATTCCCAGGATCCTGAAACCGTGTACGTGATGAATGTGGGATTCTGGAAATCCACAGACGGCGGGAAAACCTACAAACGTATTCGCACCCCACACGGCGATAACCATGATTTGTGGATCGATCCGGAAAACCCGCTTCGCATGATCGAAGGGAATGACGGCGGTGCGACTGTCACCTTTAACGGCGGCAAAACCTGGTCCAGTATTTATAACCAGCCCACGGCTCAATTTTATCATGTAACAACGGATAACCGGTTTCCCTACCGGGTTTACGGTGCCCAACAGGATAACTCCACCATATCGGTTCCCAGCCGTTCCAGCCGCGGTGCCATTACAGAGCAAGAATGGTACAGTGTGGGCGGATGTGAAAGCGGCTATATTGCCGTGCATCCTAAAAATCCGGATATTGTTTATGCCGGCTGCTACGGTGGTTCCCTGACCCGCTATGACCACAAACTGAAACGCAGTTGGAATATTTCAGTTTGGCCGGAAAACCCTATGGGATGGGGAGCCAAAGACCTGAAATACCGGTTTCAATGGACGTTTCCTATTTTGATTTCTATCCATGATCCCAATGTATTGTATGTGGCAGGCAACCATGTATTTCGTTCCCTTACCGAAGGCCGCAGTTGGGAGGTCATCAGCCCGGACCTGACACGGAACGACAAAAGCAAAATGGAACCTTCCGGCGGTCCGTTGACCAAAGACAATACCAGCGTCGAGTACTATGGTACGATCTTTTCACTGGCAGAATCCCCCCGGCAAAAGGGTTTACTCTGGGCTGGAAGCGATGACGGTCTGATCCATATTTCCCATGATGGAGGAAAAAACTGGAAAAACGTCACACCAAAAAAGAAAATCATGCCGGAATGGTCGTTGATCAGTATCATTGAACCCTCCCATTTCGACCCAGGCACCGCTTACGTGGCAGCCACCCGTTATAAAACAGATGATTATCAACCCTATCTTTTTGTAACCAAAGACTTTGGAAAAACCTGGAAAAAGATTA
>WVZO01000084.1:0-398 GCA_011772425.1 Candidatus Aminicenantota bacterium | reverse complement strand
TCAGTGCCAATGACGGAAAGAACTGGCAATCGCTGCGGTTCAACCTACCGGTAACACCGATCCACGACATGGTAATCCACGAAAACGACCTGGTGGTGGCGACTCACGGCCGTTCCTTCTGGATCCTGGATGACCTGACACTGCTGTACCAGGTATTGGAGATAAAGCCGGATGAACCGATATTCCTGTTTAAACCAGCCAAAACCGTCCGGTTTCGGGGCTGGTACCGGGAAAAAGTAGTAAATGCCGGCCAAACCCTGCCTGTGGGGGTAATCGTGAACTATTATTTAAAAGAAAAACTCAAAAAAGATGAAGGGGCTAAGTTGGACTTCCTGGATGCAGAAGGCAATACCATTCGCACCTTTTCGCAAAAACCCGCAAAAAAGGGAGAGCCTGTG
>WVZO01000413.1 GCA_011772425.1 Candidatus Aminicenantota bacterium | reverse complement strand
TAGGAAACCCACATCGGGATGGTTTTCCTTCTGGTAGCGAACCAGGTTCAGGGCCAGGTTTTCTTCTTTTTTGAGGGGATGTAGGTTGACATACAGGGGCAGTGCGCGGTCTGAACCCACCTGGACAAAAACGGGGTTGAGTTCCCGGATGACCTGACCGATGCCGTCCTGGAAGCGAATGGTTTCGGTCATGTGCCGTGCCCAGTAAATGGGTGAAGTGGCCTGCTGCCGGGTAATCCAGGTGCCAGTTAACCCTGATATATACGGGATTTTAGGGGTATGCATCCGGATTCCCTTAAAATAAGTGGTAAATTCTTCTTTAAAAGGGACCATCATGTGGGAATGCCCGGCCCTGGAGACCAAAAAACGGTAACAATCATGTCCCTCTGCTTTGAGCTCTACTTTTAGCTGTTTAATGGAGCCGGGTGGACCGGAGACGATACAAAAAGCCGGGCCATTGACGGCTGCGAGGGAGATGTCGCCGGGCAGCCGGTGTTTGAGTTCTTCTTCGGGGAGGGAGACGCTCATCATTGAGCCCACGGGCATGTGCAGCATCATCTCATTGCGCTGCACGGCCAGTTTTAACGCATCTTCGAGAGAAAAGACACCGGCCAGGCAGGCGGCAGTATATTCGCCGAAACTGTACCCCAGCATGGCATCAGGCTGCAGCCCCCATTTCATTAATAATTTTGCCAGCGAATACTCAAATAACAGGATAATGGGACCAGGATAACGGACATCACCGATCTTCTTCTTTGCTTCCCGGTAATCCCCGGGGGAAGGGTAGAGAACGTCTTTGAACCCGAGATCGGAAAAAGACTCCAGGATATGAAAGCAGCGGTCTACTTCTTCGCGGAATTGGGGTTCCTGGTTGTAGAGGTCCAGGCCCATGTTGACATACTGGGACCCATGGCCGGAAAACATAAACACCAGTGAGCGTTTTTCACCGGTTACTTTTCGGGTTTGCAGGTTTTCCTCTCCAGGAGAGGAGAGGGAGCGGACAGCCTCCTCCCGGGTCGAGCCTACCAGCATACGGCGATACTGGTGGGCTTTCCTCCCGGTTTGCAGGGTGTAAGCAGTATCGGCCAGGTTTATGCCGGGATTTTTTTCCAGGTGAAGGGCCAGGTTCCGGGTATTTCTATCCAGGGCTCCCGGGGTTTTACCAGAGAGCAAAAGGAGTTGAAAAGACCGACCCAGGGAGGAGAATTCCGGCGGCGGTGCTTCTTCCAGGATAACATGGGCATTGGTACCGCCGAGTCCGAAGGAACTGACACCGGCCCTCAGTGGCATGCATTCATCTTTCCATTTCGATAATTCCGCATTCACATAAAAGGGACTGTTTTCAAAGTCGATTTTGGGATTGGGGCGTTTAAAATTCAAACTGGGGGGAATGATTCCGTGCTTGATGCACAACGCCGCCTTAATCAGTCCGGCAGCGCCGGCGGCTGCATCCAGGTGCCCGATATTGGTTTTCACGGAACCGATACGGCAATATTGCCGTTTATCAGTACTAAATGCAAGTTTCAGGGCCTGGATTTCCACGGGGTCCCCCAGTTCGGTGGCGGTACCGTGGGTTTCGATATACCCGATGGATTCGGGTTCCACCTCGGCCACCTCCAGTGCGGTCTTGATGACCCGGGCCTGGCCATCGATACTGGGAGCTGTAAAACCTGCCTTGTTCACACCATCGTTGTTGATGGCAGAGCCTTTAATAAGGGCATAAATATGGTCCCTGTCTTTGAGGGCATCTTCCAGTCGTTTCATCAGCACGACTGCCGCACCGTTTCCTCCCACGATACCGTGGGGCCCGGCATCAAAAGCACGAACATGACCGTCTGTTGAAGTGGGCACGCCCTCCATTCTCAAATAACCACTCTTATTCAACAGTGACACTCACACCACCTGCCAGGGCCATATCGCATTCGCCGTTTAATATGCCCTGGCAGGCCTCGTGAATGGCCACTAAAGAGGTGGAACAGGCAGTGGTCATTGTAAAGCCCGGGCCTTTTAAATCGAGTTTATACGCCACCCAACCGCAGAGGAAATCTTTCTTTATCAACAGTTGGGCCGACGCTGCTCCCAACATATTGATTTCAGGAGAAAATAAAGTCAGTGCCTCCCATTCAAAATTAGGAGAAGCGCCGACATAGAGACCGATTAACCCATTGTAGGTACTGGGGCAGTATCCGGCATCCTCCAGGCAGTTCCAGGTACACTCATGGAAAATCCGCGTCTGTGGATCCATAAGTGCTGCTTCCCTGTCGGTATATCCGAAAAAAGATGAATCAAAATAATCGCTATTTTCTAAAAAACCGTTGGCTTTAACATAATTGGGATCAGCCAGGGTCTCCGGGTCCACCCCGGCTTCCAGTAGTTCCTCATCGGTAAAAAAGGAAATGGTTTCCTTCCCATTTACTAAATTTTCCCAGTATTCCTCGACATTCTTTGCACCGGGAAACCGTCCGTCCATCCCGATAATGGCGATTTCAAATCCTGTTAAATCCGATTGTTTACCCATTTGCTTCCTTGTCTCTTCTGTAATTTTTTCATTCGATCTCTTTTGCCTCTTTCCAGGGCTTCACCCCGATCATCGCCGATATAGCCGCTTTTGCTTTCTTCCTGGTCAAAATACTCTGCCAGGGCGCTGATGGTGGGATACTGAAATACATGAACCATGGGGACATCCCGGTTTAAGTCCTCGTTTATGCGGGCGGCCACTTCAATGATATCCAGCGACGTACCGCCAACCTCGAAAAAGTTATCATTCACCCCCACTTTATCCAGTTCAAGGACCTTCTTCCAGATTCGAGCAATAATTTTTTCCGTTTTACTCTTGGGTGTGATATAATCTGCCGTGGGATCCACTTTGGCTGCAAGTGCAAGGAGTGCCTGTTTGTCTACTTTTCCATTGGGGGTTAAAGGGATTTTTTCTATGGGGATAAAAAGGGAAGGTACCATGTAACCGGGCAGACGTTTGCCCAGGATTTTCCGAACTTCCCCGGGGTCCAACGGTCTCTCCGTCACAACATAAGCACATAAATATCTCTCACCGGACTTTCTCTCCCGGTCTATCACAACGGCCTCTTTTATTGCTTCTATCTCCTGTAATTGAAACTCTATTTCTCCCAATTCGATTCGGTAACCCCTGATTTTGACCTGGTTATCCACGCGGCCCAAAAATTCAATATTACCATCCTCCAACCACCGCGCCAGGTCACCGGATTTGTAAAGACAGCTCATAGCTGATAGCTTGTAGCTCATAGGGAGCTTTCCAGAACTGCTTACTTTCTTCTCCCTCCTGTCAGCTATGAGCCATGAGCCATGAGCTAAAATAAACTTTTCTGCGGTTAATTCCGGATGATTTAAATACCCCATGGCTGTCCCATCCCCGGATATACACAACTCACCCACAACTCCCACCGGCTGCAATTTTAGATCCTTGCTGAGAATATACACCTGCTTGTTTGCCACCGGTTTGCCGATATGAGGTGGATTGAGCTTTGTCGATGAATCAACAACCGGAATTTCCGTCCAGGTGGTCCAAACAGTATCTTCCGTAGGGCCATAAAGATTGTAAAAACGGAAGGGGAGAGAACGGGTAGGGTAATGGGTCAGTTGGTCTCCTGCGGTCCGCAATACCTCCAGCGCTGCCCCGGTTTCCGGCCACTGCTCTTGCAGTAATGCCCGGGCCATCAGGGTGGGCTGAAAGGAAATCGTAATCCGGTGCCGAATTAACCATTCCTTCAACCGCCGCGGCACTATCCGCGCTTCATCGTCGACAATATACAGGGCAGCCCCACCCAGTAAACAGGGCCAGACTTCAAACGCCATGGCATCAAACGCAGGACTGGAAACCTGGCTGATGCGCGACCCGGGGCCCTCCTTAAATACCTCACGATGAAACCATACCATGTTCACCAATCCCTGATGACTGACTAATACCCCTTTGGGCCTACCAGTGGTCCCGGACGTGTAAATAATGTAACATAGGTGAGTAGGGGGAGTAGGGTGAGTAAGGTGAGTAGGGAATCCTTCACTCAAATCACTCAGACTAACTACCTCAGTTCCCTCACTTACCTTACTCACCTTACTCACCTCACTCACCAAAACCCTCGCATTGCTATCTGAGAACATATAATGGATGCGTTCTTCAGGGTATCCGGGATCAATAGGTAAATAAGCGCCTCCTGCCCTTAATATTCCCAATATCCCGATGATCATTTCAATGGAACGCTCCACCACAATTCCTACAATGGAACCAGGTTGAACACCTTTCTCTATTAACAGTTGTGCCAATTGGCCTGATTTTCGCTTCAATTCCTTATATGTTAATTGCAGCGGTTCCCCGTCTTTGTTCATACTGCCTACTAAAGCGACGCCTCCAGGCGTCCTCTCCACCTGTTCTTCAAATAATTCATGTATAGTTTTATCCCTGGTTAACGAGGTTTCCACTCCCATTGACATCTCAAGTATTCTTTCTTTTTCCGCTTCCGTCAAGATTTCAATCTCTGATAACCGTACTTGCGGGTTCACCTGGACCCCGGATAAAATATTCCTGAAATACCCGATGATCCGTTCCATTGTTCCCGGTTTGAACAATTGGGTGCTGTATTCGAAGCGAAGGACCACTTGATGCTCCCTGTCAATGGCTGTCAACGTTAAATCAAACTTTGACATTCCTGTCTGGTATATCAGTGCTTCCGCTTCATTGGTTTCCGATACTTCAAACTGGTAGGCCCTCTCGTCCAGGAGGTTAAACACGGTATCGAACAGTGGATTCCGTCCTGCCTCCCGCTGTATTGGGAGACTGTCAACCAGGTCTTCAAAGGGGTATTCCTGGTTTTCGTACGCGGCAATTGTGTTTCGTTTCACTTCTCTTAAAAACCCGGTAAAGGATTTTTCACCCCCGGGATAATTGCGCAGCACCAATGTATTGACAAACATACCGATGATATTTTGAAAATCCTCATACCGCCGCGCAGCCATGGGCGTACCCACAATGATATCCTCCCGGGTGCTCAACCGGAAAAGTAATACGTTGAAGGCTGAAAGAAGAAGCATATAAACCGTGGCATCACATTCCTTTGCTACTTCTCTCAAGGCCGTGGTTTCTTCTTCCGTCAGGATCAAACTGACGGTTTGACCTTCAAAACCCTGGATGGACGGCCTTGGATAATCATAAGGTAATTCAAGAACGGGTAATTCTCCTGCCAGGAGCTTCAACCAGTATTCCCCTTGCCGCTTGACTGCCTCTCGTTGATACTGGCTGTTCTGCCATTGGGCATAGTCCTTGTAGTGCAGCCGAACTCCGGGTAATTTCACGTCTTCATACAGGGTTAGGTAATCCGCTTCCAGTAAATTCAACGAGGTGTTGTCTACAATAATATGATGAAAGTCGAACAGTATAAAATAATTTCCATCACCCGTCAATTTCACCAGGGCAGCTCGAAACAGGGGGGCCCTGGAAAGATCAAAGGGGGCAATAAATTTCCTGGAAACCTCTTGTGCCTCTTGCGGCGGTGTTTCATAATAATCCAGGGTAAAATCAACCGCATTACTGTTGTAAATACGCTGTACCGGTTCCCGGTCCACCACCTCAAAGGCGGTTCGAAGAATCTCATGCCGTTGGATCAGTTTTTTAAATGTATTTTCTAACCGCTCCCGGTCCGCATACCTCCCGAGCCTGAAAAACTGCGGTATATTGTAAGCAATACCCTTCGTATCCAACTGCCTGATTGAATACAACCGCTTTTGTACCGAGGATGCCGGGTAATACTCCTTCTGCTCCACAGGCGCAGCCCCGTTGTATTCTTTTCTTTTTGCCTGCGCTATATATTCAGCCAGCCCTTTTATGGTTTGACGAGCAAACACCTCTGCCAAAGGCACCTGTACCTTAAACTCACGGTGAATCTTCGAAGTGAACATCACTGCCTTTAATGAATGTCCACCCAATTCAAAAAAACTATTATTAATCCCAATCACATCCTTACCAACCTGCAGTAATTCTGACCATATCTCAACGAGTCTTTTTTCCAAGTCACTGCCAGGAGCTGCATATCCTGTTCTTAACATCAGGCCCAATGCCGGAAGGGACTTCCTGTCTATTTTACCGGAAACAGTAACGGGCAGCTTCTCCAATTGCCTAAAATAAGGAGGAATCATATAATTCGGCAATCTCTCCTGCAAAAGCACCCGCAGGGATTCCAGGTGGATATTCTTCTCCGCAGCAAAATAAACAGCAATAAAGGGTTCACCCGAAGGATTTTTCACGGTAACAGCAGCCGCCTGGGTAACCATATCATACTGCATCACCGCGTTTTCGATCTCTCCCAACTCCACACGATATCCCCTTACTTTCACCTGAAGGTCTTCCCGGCCTAAGAATTCAATCTTGCCATCGATTAAAAGTTGCCCCAAATCGCCGGTGAAATAGACCCGCTTACCGAACGAATCTTCGGTAAATTTCTCCCGGCTGCTCTCTTCATCTTTCCAATACCCCGGGGATACATGTTCACTGATTACCAGTATCTCCCCTACCTCTAAGGGTTCCACTTCGTTACCTTCCTCATCCACCACCACTATCTCCGTGCCTTTTACCTCATCTCCCAGTGTAATTACCCGTTCACCCGGAACCCAACCCGGACCAGGTTCAAAAAACTGCCCCGAATTGTAAGTCGATTCTGTCTGGCCATAAAGATTGTATAACCAGCACCTGGGAAAAAAGATAGCGAATTTCTCGATATCGCTCCTTAACACTTCTTCACCTCCCAGGACCACATAACGAAGAAGAGGAAGGTCCGGCGCCTCTGCCAGGCTGGATACAAAATAACGATAAACCGTGGGGACCGAATGCCAGACCGTTATCTTTTCATTATTGAGCCATTGGGGCAAGGTCTCGAATATGCCCCCTTTCTTTAAATCCAGGGGAAAAAGCGATGCCCCGTTTAACAGGGAGGTATAGATATCCATAACCGCTGCATCATGACTAAACGAAGAAAATAAGGTGAATTTATCTTCGGGGGTTAAATCCAGGTTTTCCGTATACCGGTCGATAAAGTGCAAAATATTCCGGTGGGTTTGCTGCACGGCTTTAGGACGCCCGGTAGACCCGGACGTGTACAATAAATACGCAATGCTGTCGCTGCACACCTCACGTTTAAATACTAACGTATCATCAATGGTGTCATTGGCGATATCCTCGATTATGATTAAACTGATATCACTTTTCATCCTGGAGGCGAGGTCTTTATTCGCCTCATCCGTGATAAAAATCTCGATTTCCGCATGATCCATAATAAAACCTATTCGTTTTTCCGGGAAATCCGAGACCAGGGGCACGTAGGCGTAACCGGCTTTTAAAACTCCCAGGATGGAAGCGATCATGGATCTTGCATCCTCCATTAACAGTCCGATATTTCCTTTGCTGCGCCCGTCGGAATTGCCGGAGCATTTGGATTTTGATATTGATATTGACTTTATTTTTTTAGCGATTCGATTAGAAAGGCTATTAAGCTCATGATACGTTAGCGAGCCGTTTTCTGTTTTAACAGCCTTTTTATCCGGATGCTTTGTCACCTTTTGCTCAAATCGTTCAATAATCATGGAACTCTCCGGTGAGCTGCCGAAAAGCAGGCGAAAAATGATAAAGATATAAAAAAGGAATTTGTG
The DNA here is from genome assembly GCA_011772425.1 of Candidatus Aminicenantota bacterium. Classification (GTDB taxonomy): domain Bacteria; phylum Acidobacteriota; class Aminicenantia; order UBA2199; family UBA2199; genus JAKAGC01. Next base: position 7,349 of record WVZO01000413.1, on the reverse strand, counting down.
TTATTCCTTTTTTTGATATCGATTTAATCTTTTTCAATATATCACACCGGGAAGGTAATGTGAATCTATAAATATGTAACCTTTCCAACACTTCAAATTTTTTTATATAGACACTTTGCATTATGATATTATAAAAATGTTAGCTTCTCCTAAAATTACCATTTGCTCCGGGGTTACCTACTTCCTACTTCCTACTACTTACTGCCTACTCCGGCTTATACCCCTTCTCCTTGATCCGGTCCACAATCACCTGCCTGTCCAATGCTGCCTCAACCGATACCTCCCTGGTATTGAGGTTGATGGACACGGATTGAATCTCCGGTATCTCCTTTAAAGCATTGGTTATTGTCATCTTACAATGCTGACAGGTCATGTCCGGGACCTTTATAGTATGTATATTCTCTTCTTTCATTATTTCTCCCTTTCTAAAACGCTTAAACAAACCACCAATATCGTATTTAGTATTTATAAATATAAACACCATTACAATGGCACATAATAGTTTAACACTGTGAGGCAAATGCGCCCCACCAGCCGCTACCAAATCCACCTGACCTCCAATATTTCTCCAGATAACGTCGAAAATAAGACCGGAAACAACAGATACTACAATGATAGAAATCACATAAAAAAAGGCCACTCGCTTTCCCATTCGCTTGTAAACAAACGAGATAGTGACGGAATTGGTGGCAGGGCCGGCAATCAACAACGCCAAAGCTGCACCCGGAAGCACACCCTTGGTAATTAAAGCGGCTGCAATAGGAATAGAACCGGTTGCACATACATAAAGAGGAATGGAAATCAATAAAATAACCACATAATTAAGCAGCGAACTGCCCAGGAGATATTTAGCACCAAAATCAGCAGGAACTAACGCTGAAATCGCCCCACCTATCACCACACCGATAACCAACCATTTGGAAATCTCCGCAGGGATGACCTTAAAACCATAAACAAAAATCTCCTTCAAAGACTTTTTGGCATTATTGTTATTGGTGACGTCTTGAACGGCAGGACCGGCTTTTTTTTCTCCTCCTTTAATATGAGTGATAATCCCTACCAGTATCCCTGAAAAAAAAGAAGCAATAGGCCTGAAAATAGCATAAACCGGACCCATTAACGCATAAGTAGCCAGTATGGAATCCACCCCACTGGAAGGAGTAGAAACTAGGAACGCCATGGTAGCACTTTTGGAGGCACCATCTTTGCGCAGCGATTCGGCCAGGGGAATCACCGCACAAGAACACACCGGGAGAGGAATACCAAAAATAGCTGCCTTCATCGTAGACCATAAACCACTTTTGGCAAAATGCTTCTTAATATATTTCTCACCCAGCAACGTGTGCAGAAGCCCCGCAAACAAAAAACCCAATATCAAATAAGGACTGATTTCAATGAATAGACGATACGTCTCAATGATAAACTTTTTACCCAGTTCCAATAATTCAGGCAGCATTCTTCTTTCGACTTAAATAATCCTCGATGGCCGATTTGACACCCTCCTCAGCCAGTAAGGAACAATGCATCTTTTCCGGCGGTAGGCCATCCAATGCCTCAGCCACCGCCTTATTGGTGAGTCGAAGCGCTTCTTCCACGGGTTTACCTTTTATCATATCGATAGCCATGGTACTGGTAGCAATAGCAGCCACACACCCAAAGGTTTCAAATTTGGCATCTGCAATTTTTTCATTCTCTACTTTTATGTAAATCCACATGACATCACCGCATTTGGGGTTCCCCACTTTCCCAATACCATCCGCATCTTCGATTTTGCCGTAATTCTTGGTGTCTCGAAACATTTCCATTACTTTTTGACTGTACAACATATTAGCCTCCTCGTTTGCATTCTATTTCCAGTATTTTTTCTTTCATTTTTTCTTCCAGAAGGGCGACATACTCCTCAGTCGCTCGACAATTGGCGGCAATACTTCCAATAACCGGTCTGCTTCCTCGTCGGTGTTATACTTCCCCAAGCTGATACGCAAACTGCCGTGGGCATCTTCATGCTTCAACCCAATCGCCAGCAGCACGTGAGAAGGGTCCAACGATTTAGAAGAACAGGCTGATCCTGACGAAAGAGCAAACCCCTCACCATCCAACATCGCTAATATGGATTCCCCTTCAATATACCTGACCGATACATTTGTCGTATTGTAAAGCTTGTCTTGCGTATCTCCATTGATGAAAACTTCCGGGATGGTTTCAATGATCCCCTTTTGGATTTTATCTCTAAGTGGCCGTATCCTTCTTTCCTCATCGTCCATTTCCGCTAATGCCAGTTCCGCGGCTTTTCCCATCCCAACAATGCCCGGCACATTCTCGGTTCCGGCACGAAGGCCTTTTTCATGACCGCCGCCAAAAATTAGCGGATCGATCTTTACTTTATGTTTTTTATAAAATACCCCCACCCCCTTGGGACCGTAAATCTTGTGAGAAGAACAACTCAACATATCCACATCCAACTCCTTGACATCAACCGGTATCTTGCCGGTAGATTGCACCGCATCCGTATGAAAATAAATTCCCTTCTCATGGGCAATCTTAGCTAATTCTTTTAACGGCTGAAGGGTACCGATCTCATTGTTAGCATGCATAATGGTTACAAGTATGGTCGTGTCTTTGATGCTCTTTTTTAGATCATCGGGGTCCACGAATCCATTCTGATCCACGGGAAGATAGGTAATTTCATAACCCTTTGTTTTCAGGAATTTACAGGCCTTTAATACGGCAGGGTGTTCAATAGCGGATGTAATGATATGATTGCCTTTATCTTTCAGTTTTGACGCTGTCCCCTGGAGCGCCAGGTTATCGGATTCCGTACCGCCGCCAGTAAAGAAAATCTCACGCGGCTCCGCATTGATCAATTTTGCCACCTTTTCCCGGGCTGTCTCAACTGCAGCGTTAGCTTCGCTTGCTTTCCTGTAAAAAGAAGAGGGATTGTGAAAGGTTTCAAAGAAATAGGGCTTCATAGCTTCGACGACACGGGGGTCTGTCGGCGTTGTGGCATTATAATCAAAATAATACTTTATCTCCATTTTTCCTCCAATTTTCCAGGGTTTAACGTTCAACAATAATCAATTCGCATTTCCCGTACCAATATAACCTATGTGGTGTCATTTGTCAAGGGTCACCTCATTTTTTATGGAAAAATTATGTTATTATACTACATTATCAGTCTACTTCAAGAGAGTCACAAAATTTTTTTAAAAATTTTGGGAACCAAGAAACCACGAAGGCACGAAGGACACGAAGAAACACGAAGAGAAGAAGGGAAAAGATAAGTTTAAGGCTTCCCTATACGCCTGGAAACAACCACTTTTTTCTGATTCATATCAATTTCATAATAAGCCACCCAACTATTCGGTTCTGATAAGGAAGCCTTTAGATGGCCCGAATGGGCCTTTTGGAAAAGTTTTTGGCCCACCTTTTTTCAAAAAGGTGGGTGTGGTAAAATAAAGGAGAGACAGCACCATGAAGATGTATACAACGGCATGCCCGAGGAACTGCTACAGTACGTGCAGTCTACACGTTTACCTGGACGAAGAAAATAAACGCATCTGCCGCATCCAGGCCAACCCGGACAATAAAGCCACCCCTAAAGGCGCCTGCTTGAGAGGATTAAGCTACGTGGAGCGTCAGCACTCCCCGGACCGGATTCTCACGCCCATGAAACGAAAAAACAGCGATAACGGGTTTGAACCCATCTCCTGGCATGAAGCGCTTGATACTATTATAGGAAAAATACAGTATATTAAAGAAACCTTTGGCCCTCAAAGTGTGCTTTATTATTACGGCAGCGGCACCAAGGGACTATTGAACGCAGTGGGAGGTGAATTCTGGCGCCTTTTTGGCGGTTATACCACCACTTATGGTGATCTGTGCTGGCCCGCTGGCCTGGAAGCCACCCGCCTTACCCTGGGAGAAAACAAACACAATGCCCCCTGGGATATTGAAAATGCCAGGTTGATTATCCTATGGGGGAAAAATCCGGCTGAGACCAATGTCCAGCAGATGCGTTCCATTGACCGGGCAGTGGAAAAAGGCACAAAGCTCATAGTGATCGATCCGCGCCGCACAATATCAGCGGACCGGGCAGAGCTGCTTATCCAGCCCCGGCCCGGGACCGACGGTGCGCTGGCCCTGGGTATGGCCCACGTACTAATCAAAAACAATACCATCGATCATGAGTTTATTGAAAAATACGTGCTGGGATTCCAGGAGTACGAACAGATGGTCCTGGAGTTCTCTTCGGAAAAAGCCGCAGAAATCACAGACGTGCCGGCGGCTTACATCCACCGGTTGGCTGAGTATATTGCCAACAATTCGCCGGTTTCCCTTTGCCCTGGTTTTGGCATGCAGCGGTACACCAACAGCGGCCAGGCCATGCGGGCCATGATGGCGCTGCTGGCCATTACCGGCAATATCGGTAAACCGGGAGCCGGTTGGCTCTATGCTAACTTGCAATCAAGTATCTTCGACGTGGTGAAAGACCCTATCGCCTTTTTCCCACCGGAAAAACCCGACGGCATAGTGCGAGTATCCATTTCCACGTCACGGCTGGGACAGGATATGCTGGCCCAGAAAAACCCTCCACTAAAAATGATCTGGGTGGAACGGGGCAACCCAATCACCCAGAACCCGGAGACCCATACCGTATTAAAAGCTTTCCGCTCCCTGGATTTTCGCGTGGTAGTGGAACAGTTTTTTACCGACACCGCACGGGAAGCCGATATTGTGCTCCCCGCCAAAACAATGTTCGAGCAGTCCGATGTGATTGGCGCCTACTGGCACCCCTATGTCCAGTTAAAACAAAAGATAATCGACCCACCAAGCCAGGTCAAACCGGAATCGGAGATTTACTGGTTACTGGCACAGCGTATGGGGTTCTCTCCAGAAGATATTGCCGATAAAATTCCCGGCCCAACAGACCAGGAAATCACAGCGTTCCTTGAAAAGAAACTGGAACCGTTCCCGGGATTGTCCCTGGAACGGTTAAGACAGGGACCCGTACTGGCACCAGGAACCCAGGAGGTAGCGTTTTCAGATTTTAAGTTCCCCACCCCGTCCGGGAAAATCGAACTGTATTCAAAAGAAGCATCCCAACGCTGGGGGCTCGATCCTCTGCCGGTTTATGCAGAACCAATGGAATCAGTACGCCGCCCATCAAAGGAATCAAAAAAATACCCCCTCTACTTTATGACTCCCAATACCAAAAACCGAACCCACTCCCAGTTCAATAATCTAAAATTGATCCGCCAATTCAGCCCCAAACCAGTTCTGGACATGAACCCGGAAGATGCTGCAAAACGGGGAATCAAAGCAAAAGATAAAGTAAAAGTATTTAATGACCGCGGCAGCCTGGAACTGGAAGTCCACATCGATTTCAGCATGAAATCCGGGTGTGTTTCAGTCACCAACGGTTGGTGGATTACCGACGGCGGCACGGTTAATTTTTTGTCCTTCGGACGCGAAACCGACATGGGCCACGGCGCCGCATTTCATGATAATTTAGTTGAAGTAGAAAAGATAGCAAGATGATTGATAAATATTGCTTCAAACAACCAGGGGGGCTCTTTTCGAGAAAACCCCACTGCGTGGGGGAGCATTTGCAGTGCCAAGATGGCGTACGATGTTTCGCGCGATGTATCGCCTCCATGGACATTTTTTTTCGCCGCACCGCAGGGACCCCCGCAAAAGCTTTTCATACACGGTCAGCCATTGTACCACGCTTCTCAGCGGTATTTCCTATTGGGATCAATAGAAGTGGTGAATTAAATTGAAACAAAAAGCATTTTTGTTTGATCTCAACCGCTGTACTGGATGCGGGGCCTGTATTATCGGTTGTTATACCGAAAACTACGGCAAACAAGACCTCAACTGGCGCGAGATATATACATTTAATGAAACCCGTCACCCGCAAATTCCACTGTTTCATTTATCTATGGCGTGCAATCACTGTGCTTCTCCAGCTTGTTTGGAAAATTGTCCTGCCGCGGCTTACTCAAAGGACCAACAAACAGGGGCAGTAATCATAAACCCGGACCGGTGTTTGGGATGCAAGTACTGTACCTGGGCCTGCCCCTACGATGCACCCCGGTACAATGCTGACAAAGGAATAATTGAAAAGTGTGACTTTTGTATCGAGCGGTTAAAAAAAGGAGAAGCCCCGGCCTGCGTTTGTGCCTGCCCCACCAATGCTTTGCTATTAGGAGATTTCGATATTACTACCGGCAGCGAAACCCAACCCGTAGAAGTGGAAGGGTTTACCAATGCCGGACTTCAACCGGCGATTCAATTCAAACCGCTGCGTAATCAACAACGGGTACCGGAAAGTACTGCCCCACCCCCCAACAAAACAGTAGAAGAACTCTTCGAATCTTCTCAAAATATTCCTCAACCCAAAATAACGTTGAAATCAGAATGGACGCTGCTGACGTTTACGTCCATTGCGTTCATCCTGGTGGCACTTTTAACAGCAGCAGTGGCTATCTCTTTGCCCATCAATCCATTTCTATTCTTTGGCTTTGGGATATTGGCAATGGCCCTCAGTACGGTTCACCTGGGGAAAAAACCCCGCGCATTCCGGGCGGTTTTTAATCTAAAAACCTCATGGCTGAGCCGGGAAATCCTTCTCTTTTCAGCATTTCTGGGTATATCCTTCATTTATTTGCTATTTTTATCCGCTTATCCAGCTGTGGGATGGGCTGCTGTTTTAATCGGCTTCGTCAATCTAATTGCTGTCGATCGGATTTACCAGGTTGCTATGCAAGTAGGCCCCTGGAATTTTCACAGTGCCCATACTTTTTTCAACGGCTTTTACCTCGCCGGCTTTCTCACCGGGAATGTGTTTATATTTGGTGGTGCCGGTTTGATCAAACTGGTTCTTTACTTATACAGGAAATGGTTGCTAAAAAAACAAAAAAGAAAAACACACCCCTTGATTAGTTTTTTAAGAATTATTTTCGGTTTTATTGTCCCCTTAGTGATTTTTGTGTATAATCCTGATTTTATTAAAAGTAATATTATAGGTGTTTACGGCCTGGTAATTGGTGGTGTTATAATCGGTGAGATTATTGATCGCACCGAATATTACGACGAACTGGACATTATAACGCCGAGGAAGCAAATGTTGATGGACCTTGAGAAGGTAAGAAGGACAGATGGTCAGTGAGTCAGTGAATCAGTGAGTCAGTAAGTCAGTAAGTCAGAGAAGTGAGAAGAGCAAGTGGAAAAGATACTAATGGGGTACGATGAATGAAGTACAGTAACACAGGCTGACCATGTATGAAAAGTTTTTGCGGGGGGTCCAGGGGGGCAGTTTTTTCAAAAAGCGCCCCCCTGGCCGCCGG
>WVZO01000050.1 GCA_011772425.1 Candidatus Aminicenantota bacterium | reverse complement strand
CTGACCATGTATAAAAAGTTTTGCGGGGGTCCAGGGGGTGGTTTTTCAAAAGAACCCCCTGGCAAAAAAGGGAGAGAGGGTGGGACCTCTCTCCCTTTTTTTTATTAAAACTTGCTTACTAAACGGTAAACGTCTTCAGCTTAAGTTTAGAACCAGAATCGCAGACCTGCTCTGAAGGCCCTGGGATTTTTGATATAAAGTATTTCTTCAAAGCTGGTGGTATAGGTGCTGTAACCGGTAACAATACCTTCATTGAACACATTAAAGACATCCACCAGGAATCCCAATTTAAACCGCGGTCCAATTTTGAAGGTTTTTTCTAAACGGATATCCAGGTTCTTGCTGGTGGGATATCTGCGGGCGCCCCTGGTTTCCACGAAAATAACGGACCGGTTGGGATCGACGGAACTGGGTATACGGGCTCTCATGGTATAGGTTCTACCGCTGATCAGTTGGAAGTTCACGTTCACATTGATATCCAGCGGCAAGATGAGGGAGCCTTGAATCTTCAACATGTGAGCGTAGTCATTGGAGAGTCTTCCATCCGCATTAATCTGGTTATTGGGGTTCTGGAAGTTTCTACTCCATCCCGCACCGGATGATCCGGTGTTATCAAAGTTACCCCTGGCCTTGCTTAAGACGTAAGAAGCCATTAACTGCCAGTTGTGAGAGAATCGCTTGTTCAACAGGATTTCAATTCCGGTGTACTTTCTGTATGGGGTGTATTGGATCCAGGAAAGATCACCTTGTTTCGGGTTGGTAATAAAGTAGTGATTTTCAGATCGGCTGTTGGTCTGGACCCAGATATCAAAGGTTTGCCCTGTGAAGGGTTCGGTCCACTGGTCTATCGCATATTCACCACCGGTGTTGATGGAAGCGATTTGAGCATAGTTTTTCCTATAGATATAGGTGACTCCGAGGGATAAATCCTTCATCAACTCTCTCTCGATACCGACGGTAAACTGGTCCATGTAGGATTGATCCAGTTTATCTTCCATAGAATAGAGACTAAAACCTCCAGGCGCCAGGTAATCCAGCACCCATTCACTGCCGTCCCAGTATTCTTCGTAATAGTCTGATTTGGCTGTGGAGAGATCGGTAATCGAGTAAATCCAGGCACCTTCATAATAGCGTCCCCAATGGACTTTGAAAGCTGTGGAGTGATCGCCGAAGATGTCGTAGGTGAAACCGATCCTGGGAGCAATGCTGGGTCTGGTTTTGTATTCGGTACCAGGCAGATCATCCACGCCGCCCCAGGACAAATCGATCCTCACACCGGGATTGATGGTCAGTCGATCGGTAATGCTCCAGGAGTCCTGTACGAATAACGCAACCGTGTTCATATCGGCATGAATGTCATAGCCGTCATACACGAATCTCCAATAGGGTTCACCGTACCAGTCGGCATAGTAACCGTTGCCGGTAAAACCATATTGGTCTCTCTGGGTGTTATGAATATAACTGGCACCGAACTTAAAATCATGGCTGCCTTTAATAAAGTCATCCGCGTGATGAGAAACTGAAAGATCAGCTTGCAACCGCGATCTGTCACCCCTGTAGAACCAAACACTGTTGACCGTACTCCAACCGGTTCCCCAGTCGTAATGACCGGAAATATCCCTGCCGGCGGCAGGTTCTAAGGCATAGTACCCGGTAAAATAGGCAACCTTTCCTTCCATGAAGGTGTAATCTGAGAAAAGATGTTGGAAACTAAAGTTGAATACACCTTCAGGAGAGTCCTGCTTTACGGTAGCAACTTCTTCGGTAAGCGCATTACCGCCTCTGCCGGTTCCGTTATACACGTCATACTCGTAAAAGGTATTAACCCTGGTCTTTTGGCTGGGCTGCCAGGAGAGCTTGAAGAACCCCTTGGGCTGCTTATAATCCCGGTCATAGTCTGTACCGGGCAAACCTTCAATATCCCTGTAATAGAGACCTGATGCAAAAAAGGACAGTTTGTCCTTAATGATGGGGCCACCTATGTCCAGGTGAGCACTATAGAAACTCACTTCTCCAGGCGCAAAATCAGGATCATCGGAATTCGTACTATTCCAGTCCTTACCTTGATACAGGAATTCGGCATAGCCTTTAAACTGGTTACCACCGGACTTGGTGACGGTGTTAAATACAACACCGGAAAAACCACCATATTCAGCAGCTGCACCAATTCCACTGATGGATACCTCTTCTACCACGTTGTAATCTAGGAACACCCAGGCTGTTCCGCCAGCAGGGTCGGAAACATCCACCCCGTCTACCTGGTAAGCAATACCTGTACCGTCAGCACCACCGAAAGCCACATCGCTGGTAATTCCCGGTGCCAGGTTAACCGCATCCACCGTAAACTGACTGTTGGGGATATTCTGTAAAAACTCGGTGGTCATTTCCACTGTAGCGGTTGATGAATCCTTTACGTCAACAAGGGCAGATTTACCTACCACTATAATTTCTTCTGTAATCTTACCTTGCTTCAACGTAAGGTCAACGGTAAAGGTTTTACCAAGATGGATTTTAATACCCGTTTGTTTAGCAGAGGCAAACCCTTCCAGGGCAGCAGAAAGCGTATAAGTAGTCGGCCTCAAACCGACAAACCGATACTTACCTTCCTCGTTGGTAATGGTGGTAGTTGTGGCACCAATAAGAAGCTTTTCGGCCTTAAGGGTCACCATAACTCCCGGAACCGGACTCCCATCTTCCAGCATAATTGTTCCTTTGAGTGCACCTGTCTCCTTTGACTGCGGATATACCAATGTCGTCACCACCAACAGGATCACTGCCAGTGACAAAAAAGCTCTAAGTCTTTTCATGCATACCTCCTTTCACTATTTTCAAAGAGCTTAACGTTAACGTAAAGGAGATAGCAATATCGTTTCCAAACACAATTACCTAATTATTAAAGGTTTTTAAACGATTCGCCCATTCATAATCCAATTATTTGATTGTTCAATCCAATATATTGGATAAACCAGCCTGCCCGGAATGAAACCGCAAAAGAGAGCCCGGCAAAAATCAGGTTAAGGTTAAGGTTAAGAAAGAAAAGCTCTGCCTCAACCTCAACCTTAACCTCAACCTTGTTTCTCAAAAAAATTTTGAGATTTCCTGGCAGAATTTTTTTGAGAAGTAATTAATATTTATAATTAAGCATTTCCCGGGAACTGCTCCCGGAGATCATATCCTTCACGATGATATCAAACAGATAACGGCCCCGGGTGGAAAGGGTATAGGGAATGGTCAATTGGATATTTTTCTTATTCAAAAAGGCTTCTTTGCTGTCACTCACGTCCCGGGTAACCTCCATTTCATCCACTTTCTTGTAGTTGTGATAGATATATAGATTTATTTTAAAATGGGCACTCATCCCGTTTTCTTTTTCGTCAAACGTGATATGTTTGTTGGGAATCAGTATAATAAGCTCATTATTTTTAAATGACGGTTTAAATTTTAGCCACTCCTGTTCTGCCTCTTTTTCTTTCTCTTGATATATTTTAAATTTTGCCTGTTCAATCGCTCTGAGCAGGGCCATATTCCAATTGCGCAGGCGATACACACCCAGTTCATCCCTATCTATAAACTCCAGGATTAACCTGTAGTTATTATAAACCCAAATTTCTTTCAACACCCGTTTCAGTTGTCCGAAGCGATCGAGGGTACTTCCTTGCCCGGTTGTCCGTTCATCCGGTGCACCCAGTAATACATATATTTTTCCCCGATCTGTTTCCCAGCCCCGGCCGCTGCCCACTTGTTCCTTGAAAAACTGGTCCACAAATTCTATCCGTCGTTCAAACTCCATTTTGTTTTCATTTTCCTCGGTCCCCGGGGTGGGGTCTCTCTTTTTCCAGAATTTCTCGATAAAATCCTCCTTGGCCGCCTGGTCAGGCAGGTGTTTGTATACCTTTGCCTCACTCTTCAACATGATGAGCTGCGTCTTTTCATAAAAATCGTCAGTGTATGGCTCACTCTCTATCTTTTTTCTCGGGCTGGTGCACGATACCAACGTAAATGCCAGTATCGCGACTATGATTAACCCTGATATCTTACTCATTTTTTTCCTCCTTATTTTAGCCACGAAGTTACACAAAGTTACACAAAGGGATTTTTTCCTTCGTGGCTAACCAATCTTTTTTTCATTTTTCCGTTACCTTTATAGTGACGGGGACGATGTCCAGGTAAATATAAAGGGCCGTATAAGTCTCTTTTCCATTGATTTTTTCCCAGCAGCCAACGGTATGTTGGCCTTTCCTGAAAACCATTTTAACACCCTGGCCCCTGCCGTTTTCTTCCAGTGTGAAGGCGATGCCAACGGCTTGCTCCTGTCGGTTATCTACCAATCCCCTGGTTATTATCTCTTTAACGGCATCTTTACCCAATATATCGGTATTCAAGGGGGAGGTTTTATAATATTCCTTTCCTTTTTCTATTTTTTTACGCTGGTTGTTAATGGTAAATTCGCGGGTTTGCATATGGTATGAATCGCCATCTTCCAGGTAATGCAGGATGATATTTTTTACGTTAAGTCCCGCTTGATTTTTTGTAGAAACTGCTTTGGCATTCCGGGTATCGACGATAAGTATCCCGGAACGTCCGATCACTTCGATGGTTTTGTTTTTTTCGTGGTAAACGGCAGCGGTATCTTCATCGATCCCTATCCCCAAAGAGAATTTTTCCAGGTGGAGTAGGGCAGCGATGAGGCGGCCCATCCGGCCTCTTTTGAGAAAGTGCTGGTCCACCAGGCCGGGTTCAAAGAAACCCAATCCCGTGGTGAGGCGGACTCCTCCCTCTTCCTGGGAGGGGCATGCGCCCGGGTTAAAAACAGCCTTTTTCAGCATGGCTTCCGTGGGGTTTCCTTCGCATATCATGGGATCGCTCATCATGGCGGCGCCGGCACTGGCACCGCCAATTACCCCGCCTTTTTTGTATATTTCCCGGATGGCGGTCAACAGGGGCGCGTCTTTGCCTTCAGCGGTTTTTAATGTCTGGCGGTACCGTTCCTGGTCACCTCCCACAAAGAAAACTGCGTTAAAGCGGCGCATTTCATCTGCCAGCTCTTTTTTAAATCCATTTTGACACCACTGCGATTCATTCACCTCTTTGGTGGACGGATCATCTTTAACAGCCACGGGAAATAATTTAATATGGGCTTTGGGCACGCCGTACCGGGCAAAATCCTTTATATACGATGTACCGCTTTTGACCGGGCTGGCACTGGCGGCCGGGATAATAGCAATGCGGATGTTTTCTTTTCCACCCCCCAGGTGGATAAATGTATGGTAAATATCCCGGTTATCCGGCTGCAGGGCACCGCCGATAATCACCAGGCTGCCTCCCGGATTCCTTTGACTGCCCCATACAAAAATTGTGCAAAGGGAGATGAATAGTAAGTACACGATTGTTTTCTTTTTTTTGTAATGTTGTTTCTTGCTCATGGGGCTATATTATAGTAAAGAAGTTTTTAGAATGCAAATAACAAAATAAATTTGTTAAAGCCTTGACAATAACTCGATTAAAAAATATATTATACTATTTACGGTGTAAGGATTAAAAACAATGACGGAACAATTTGACCCTGAACAGAACTATGAACAATCGCGCCAGCGAGTGGGTTATGTGCCCAGGAAGGAAGCCAACAGTAAGACCTACGGGGATTTGGGATTCAAATGCGGGCTTGAGATTCATCAGCAGTTAAAGACGGAAAAGAAGCTGTTTTGTCGCTGTCCTGCCGGCATTTATCACCATCCGGCTGATTTTAGTGCGGAAGTGATCCGTCATATGCGGCCCACCCTCAGTGAATTGGGGGAGTACGATGGTACAGCGCTAATGGAATTTAAGACCCGGAAAAACATTACCTACCGGATCAACAACCGGACTTCCTGCACGTACGAAATCGACGACACACCGCCTTTCTCCCTTAACAAGGAGGCGCTGGATATTGCCATTGAGATCGCGCTGTTGTTAAAAACCAATATCGTGGGTGAACTGCATATTACCCGGAAGCAGTACCTGGACGGCAGTATTCCCACAGGATTCCAACGGACAGCTATCGTCGGTATCGAAGGTGAGATCCCGTTAAAAGATAAAACGGTTCGCATCATTCAACTGAGCGTGGAAGAGGAGGCTTGCAGGGAAGTAGACGATGTCGGTCATGAACGTATCTACACCACGGACCGTCTGGGCATGCCCCTGGTGGAGACCGTAACCTATCCCGACATGCTGACACCGGACGAAGCGGCTGAGGCAGGCAACTACATCCGGTTTTTAACCCGCAGTACCGGGAACGTGCGCACCGGTATCGGCGCAGCACGAGAAGACGTTAACGTCAGTATCACCGGCGGCACACGGGTAGAACTCAAAGGCGTGGCTCATATCAAATGGATACCGGAAATAACCCATAATGAAGGCTTCCGGCAAAAAGCCCTCCTGGAGATTAAAGATATTCTTAACAGCCGCGTTCCTGACCCGGCAAAATGGAAAATTACCCACAAAAAAATTCCCACCTCGCTTATGCCGCAATTGCTGGATTTCATCAAGCAAAATCCCGAACATCAAAAAAACGTGGATACAGATAGATATCAATGGGTGGCGGTTAACCTGCCGCAATTCGAGGGTATTCTCTCTTTCTTCACCCAACCGGGCAAATCCTTCAGCAATGAGTTAAGTGACCGTTTGAAAGTCATTGCCTGCATCGAAAAACCCAACATGGTTCACTCGGAGCCATGGAATACCGGGGCAAATCCCCATACCGATAAAGAAATCAATACCACCGGGGGACCAGACCTTAACCGGAATTTAAATAGAAATAAAGTGGATTTTGCCCCTATAAAGAAATTATTAAAGAGTGGGGGTAATGATGCCCAATTGATTTTCTGGGGATCGGAGGAAGATATCGCCACGGCTTTGGAGACCATTGAAGAACGTTGTCAGTTGGCCTTTAAAGGTGTTCTTAATGAAACCCGGAAAGCCTTGCCCAATGGTACCACCATTTTTGAGCGGGTGCTGCCCGGACCGGACCGCATGTACCCCGATACCGACTCTGCGCCGATCCCTATCGAGGAGCACCAGATTCAGACTATACGGAAAGGTATGCCCCAGGAAGTGTCTAACTGTGTAAAACAAATGAAGGAATGGAAGATCCCAGAGGATACTTATTTTTACATTCTAAGAAGAAACCTGTTCCCGCTGATTGAGACTATTGCCAATGACTTTAACCAGCCCCCCAGGTTTACCGGAACATTAATCGGGCATCATTTAAAATACCTCGAAGGCCAAATCACCCCCTCCTCTCCTTTCGATTATAACCGCATATACCAACTCTTTGATTTTATTATCCGCAAGAAATTGAAGCGGGGTATCCTGAAGGAGATGCTTCCAGTGGTCTATCAATACCCCAACATGGATTTTGATTCTATACTCACCACCATCGAATACCAACCGCTTTCCCAAGAGGAAATCCTGGAACATATCCCGGTATTAAAAGAGAAATTTAAAGAAATCTCCAACTCCAACCACCAATCGGCAATGGTATTATGGGTGATGGGGCAATTGCGGCCCCTGGCGTTGGGCAATATGGATTTGAAGGAGCTTCGAGAGCAAGTAGAAACGGCCGTGAATAACGGAGGCAACAATGAGTGATATGTTTAAAGGCTATAAAGGCACGGCACTGGAAGCATTGAAGAAATTCAAAGTGGAGGTATGGAACAAGGCCATTATTAACACCACACGAGGTGAATTCAAAGGGATTATTCTACCGCGGTCGGAAAACGACGATGATAAACACCTGGTGTTGAAACTGGATAACGGTTACAATATTGGTATTGCCATCGATACCATCATCGATATGAAAGGTTATGGTTATAAAAAAGCAAAATATAAAATCCCGGAAAAGGAGTTTCCCACGTCGCCGGAGAAACATAATATCAAGTTGTTTGGTACCGGGGGCACCATTGCCTCCCGGTTGGATTACAGGACCGGTGCGGTGATTCCTGCTTTTTCGCCCGGTGAGCTTTACGGAGCCGTGCCTGAACTGGCAGACATCTGCAATCTAACCACTGAGAAATTGTTTGCGGAATTTAGTGAGAATATGGGGCCGAAACAGTATATCATCCTTGCAGAGGCCATTGGTAAGGAGATTGAAAAAGGAGTGGATGGGATTGTTATCGGTCATGGTACGGATACCATGCACCACACCGCCGCGGCCCTTTCCTACATGATACAGAACTCACCGGTACCGATTGTGATGGTGGGGTCCCAGCGGTCGTCGGACCGTCCCTCTTCGGATGCGGCCTTGAACCTGATCCATGCCACAACAGCAGCAGCTAAATCAGATATTGCCGAAGTGATGGTATGCATGTTCGGGCCGACTTCCGACGAATACGCACTTTTGCACCGGGGCACACGGGTACGTAAGATGCATTCTTCTTACCGTTCCACCTTCCGGACCATCGGCGATATTCCCCTGGCCACGGTGACAAAGGATGAGATTAAACCGTTAAAAAAAGACTACAACCGCAGGAGAAATGATCGTAAAGTGGATATCTGTGCCAGATTCGAGGAGCGGGTGGCCATGATATACTATTATCCCAATATGCACCCGGATATGATCGATTCACTTGTCGATAACGGGTACAAAGGCATTGTGATTGCAGGAACCGGCCTGGGTCATGTGAACAAACCCCTTTACCCGGCCCTGGAAAGAGCCCAAAAAGCCGGCGTTGCCGTTTACATGACGGTACAAACCCTCTGGGGATTCGTTCATATGTTTGTTTATGAAACCGGCAGGGATATGATGAGTAAAGGCGTTGTACCGGCTGAGAATATGCTCCCCGAAGTGGCTTACATTAAATTAGGTTGGGCACTGGCGCAAACCAATGACCTGGAAAAAGTAAAGGAAATTATGCTGACTCCTATTTGCGGCGACATCACCGAAGGCGAACCCTACAACGGCTACCTGGTTTACCAGGGCGGCATCCCGGAGGTTGAAGAGTTTATAAAAAAATATCACAAATAAAAAATTTTTTACTTGCATTTTTCGTTAATTTTTGATAATATATTATTTGCCTTTGAAATATTTTATATCTCTCCCCCCTAGCAGGCCGGGAGTGTCCCCCCCATTCCCGGCC
>WVZO01000767.1 GCA_011772425.1 Candidatus Aminicenantota bacterium | reverse complement strand
GGAAGAAGGGGTAAAGGAGAAGTGGAGCCAGGTAGAAGATATGTATCAACAGCGTCTCGATTTAATTCCCAACCTGGTGGAAATAGTTAAAGGTTATGCCAATGATGAGAAAGAGACTTTCCAGGCCGCTGCTGAAGCCCGGACAAAAGCAAGTGCTGCCTTAAGGGTCCCGGGTCAGGCTTTAACCAATCCGGAGCAGTTCCGACAGTTCCAACTGGCCCAGGATGCCTTATCCGGCGCGCTTCGGCGATTGATGGAGGTGGTGAAACGCTGCCCGGAACTAAAAACCAACCCAAACTTCCTGGCTTTGCAAGATCAATTAAAAGGAATAGAAAAACGATTCACTGATGAAAGACAGGGATTTAATGAAGCAGTCAGGAAATATAATACGTATATCAAGCAATTCCCACAGACCATCATCGCCAATATGTCCGGGTTTAAAGAAAAACCTGTTTTGAGGCCCGGCAAGGCACAAACCAGGCAGCAAAATGGGAATATAAATTAAAAGGTAACCAAAATGAAAGATGAAACCATAACCGATATTGTCTTCGATTACCTGGCAGATATCCAACAACCGTTTACTATGGATGACCTGTTCCAATCCACCGGTGTGAAAAGAACCGAAAAGAATGAACAAGATTTTCGTAAACTGATCCTGGGTGTCGATGAATTCGTGGAAGAAAAAGACCGGTTCTTCCCAAAGATTACATTTTTAGAGGAGATCCCCATCCGTATAATGCCCACCACATATGAAATTAAGAGAGGAATATTCATACCCGGGCACCGCATGCTGCCCTTTCATCCCACTGCCGCACCTATGGATGAAATCTCCTTCATGTACAACAATACCCCGGTAAAAACCAAAAATATAAAATTGAAAATGCCGGAACTACACATTTATTTCAACTTGATGGATCTGCAAAAGGTTCCTATCTTGAATATCGAAGATATTTTGGAGGAAGGGGCAAACCTGGAGATTGTGGCATGTAACCTTAAAGAATTCTACAAAACCCATGAGTTCAAATTCGGCGACACCATTATCGCCAAATCCCTGGATTTTAACGAAGGAATCTTTTCCATCCAATACGACTCCTTTGAAAATTACCAGACCCATATTTTTGAAGTCGAAAAGTTGGATAAACTCTTTATGAATGCACTCAAAAAGGTGATTAAACAGGACATTTACTTTCCTAACGTAGAAAAACAACTGTTGTATACTTATTTTTATTTAAAGAATAATCAACGGTTCCCCAGGCCCTTGACTTATCCAGGCACTGCGCTGGGTCCCCTTTTGGGAAAAAATAAAGAAATTACGTTTTCACCGCTCCCTAATGGCCGCACCATCTTTCATTTTGTTGATCAAAACCCGGATGACCTGGCGGTGTTCCCGGATTTTGAAGATTTACTGGAAGACGAGGATGAAGAGTTTGATCTCAACTCCATCGACGGTATTTTGAGGTTCTTAAACAATAATAACGGGATTACCATCGTCCGGGCATTGTTGTTCGACCAAATTGTCAACAGGAAAAATTTCAACTACACAGACATCGAAAACTACTTATTTGATGGCCTTGAAAAGCCATATATGCCGCAAGAATTTCGCAAAAGATTTAAAATCCTTGTTTCCCGGGAATATAAGAAAATCAAAGAAGTCTTTGACTTGAAGTACGCCTACCTGCCCATTACAACAGCACGAAAAAAAATTCTGGAACAATCGCTGCTGATCTCTAAATTTTTACGTTCCCTGGATGAGGAAATGGTTGAAATCGAAGAACTACCTAAAAATGAGATGATGCACATGATGGAGTTAGACCAGTCATTCGAAGAAATCCTGATGGAACTGGAGACCCTTCAATTGGAAGGCAAGAGTGACAGTTCTGAGGTTCACCGCATTATTAAAATCATCGATAAAGTAGCCGGTGAATTGCCCGGGCTTTTCCAGGTCATCCGGGGAAAATTGGATTTGCTCTAATCGGAAAACTACGAAACCACGAAGGAACACGAAGAAACAAGAAGAATTAATTTGGGTTTTAAATTGCAATTTTGAACTCTCTCAAATGTACTAAATTACAATTTCGGCCGAAAATATCGGTTTCTAATACTAAAATAGAGGTGGCACTGGAAATTTGAAGGAGTTAACCATGATGATACGAAAAGTTATTTTGGTTTTATTGATTGTTTTGTTGGCACTCTTTGGATTTGCCTGGGATACATCCTCGGACAAAAGGATTCAAAAAACATTTAATGTTTCAGCGGGTAAAACACTGGATATTGATCTCAAATCCGGTGGTCCGATCCATATCAAAGGGTGGCAAAAGCAGCAAGTGGACATAGTGGTTCGTTTTAAAAACGGCAATGCCAGGGATTGGAAAATTACCTTTAATAAAACTGAAGAGGGTGTGGAGGTGGAATCCCGGTATGCTGGAACGAGGTCTAAAAGTTATGGCAGTCCTGCATTTGATATCCACGTTCCTTCCCGGTTTAATTTGAAAATAAGGACCATGGGTGGTGGTATTACGATTGAAGGAGTGGAAGGAAATTTTAAAGGCAAAACTATGGGCGGTGCGTTGATGTTGAGCCGCCTGAAAGGTGAGATAGACTTAAAAACCATGGGTGGGGAAGTGACATTAACGGATTCCGATATTGACGGCAAGGTGAAAACCATGGGCGGTCGTGTGCTTTTTGAAAACGTGGTAGGCGATGTTAAAGGTAGTTCAATGGGCGGCAATGTAATATATAAGAATGTCAAATCCAGGTCCGGGGGTTCTACCGGCAAAGTCGTAAGCATTACCACCATGGGTGGAGCCATCAATGTTAGCGATGCACCCCAGGGCGCAAAGGTGACCACTATGGGCGGTGATATTCACATCAAATCCGCCAGAGAATTTATTAAAGCCAAAACCATGGGCGGCGATATCACCATCGATTCCATCGATGGCTGGGTCAAAGCCACCACCATGGGCGGCAATGTCCGGGTTACCATGATCGGAGACCCGGCTAAAGGAGATCGGCACGTTACCCTCTCATCCCTGGGCGGTGATATCACATTGTTGGTGCCTCCCGGTCTTTCAATGGATATCGAATTGCAATTATCCTACACCAAAGAGAGCCGGAAAAATTATAAAATCATCAGCGACTTTAACATCCGGCAGAAAGAAACCGACCAGTGGGATTACAGTATGGGATCACCCCGGAAGTACATTTACGGTAAAGCCCAAATCAAAGGCGGTAAGCATAAAATAAAAATCAAAACCATAAATGGAAATATAATCCTGAAGGAGAAATAAGATGAAACCATTAAGATTTTTATTTATAATGGCCTTATGCTCCCTGTTCCTGGTAAACATATATGGTGGAAATAAGCAGGAAATCCACAAGACCTTTAAAAACAAAACCTCTGTCAAGATCAATACCCTCAGCGGTGATTGCGTGGTGAAAAAAGGTCCTGGTCCTGATATCGAGGTATTTTTTGTTCACACCTATTCCAATCTTGCTTTTGAGCCCCAGTTTATTGAAGAAAACAGTACTCTGATTTTGAAAGATAAATTCCGTCTCTCCGGCTCAGGGGACTCCACCTGGCACGTTACTGTACCGGAAAAAACAAACATCCATTTTAACTCAATATCCGGGGATTTTTCCGTGGAAGGCTTAAAAAGTAACATTTATGCCAAAACCATCTCCGGGGGGGTGCGGGCATGGAACTGCGTCGGAGACCTGGACCTGGGTAGTGTTAGCGGTAACATGGACATCCAGGATCTCTCCGGAAAACTCAATATCAGGAATGTTAGCAGCGATCTAAGGGTTAAAAAACTTTCCGGGGACATCTATGTCAAAACTTACAGTGGTGATGTGGAAGCAGAAGATTTGCAAGGAATCATCACCATAAAAGTTCCTTCCGGTGATGTTGACATTAAAGATGCAAAAGGGAGTTTTCAAATAAAGAGTGCCAGTGGTGATATTGATGCCAGCGGTATTATTCTTACCAAACCCAGCCATTTTAAAGTGGCGTCTGGGAGTGTGTATATCAGTCTCGCCCAACGTGCGGATTATGATTTAACCCTGGACTCTGCTTCGGGAGATGTTGTGTTGAATTACAACGGCAATCCCATTGAAGGTTATTTTGAGTTCAAAGCCTCTTTGGACAGCGGAGAAATCATCGCACCGTTCCCCTTTGATAAAGAAGAAGAAATAGAAAAATGGGGCAAAACCTATGTGATCAAATCCTTTAAACGGGTGGCGGAAATACCCAGAATCTATATATACACCGCCACAGGAAAAGCAGTATTAAAAGAAAAATAGGCCCCCGGCGACCAGGGGGCTCTTTTGAAAAACCGCCCCCTGGACCCCCGCAAAACTTTTCATACACGGTCAGCCTGTATTACGTGGCTTCTATAATCGTACCTCATTATTATCGTTGTAATTCGTTTCTTATTAATTTTTGTAATTTGGTCATTGTAATTTGTTTGTAATTTGTGATTTGGAATTTGTAATTTTCATCTTTTCTTCTCTTCTTCGTGTTCCTTCGTGTCCTTCGTGGCTAAAAAATCCTTTTTACATTTGACGAAAGGGGAGAAGTGTAATAAAATAACCCCTTAACGTTAAAAGGTAACAAAATGACAGATTTACATCAAGAGATAAAGGAATTAAAAGAAGCCAAGAATGCCGTTCTATTGGTTCATAATTACCAGGTTGAAGAAGTCCAGTTGGCCGCGGATTACCTGGGGGATTCGCTGGACTTGAGCCGTACTGCAGCAAAGGTAAAGCATGATATGATTGTCTTTGCCGGTGTGAAATTTATGGCAGAGACAGCAAAGATTCTCTCCCCGGGAAAAAAGGTCCTGCTGCCCCGACTGGATGCCGGTTGTCCCATGGCCGACATGATCGTGGTGGACGAATTGATTGAATTAAAAGAAAAACACAAAAACGCAAAGGTAGTGACCTATGTTAATTCAAGTGTTGAAATTAAAGCAGAAAGCGATGTCTGCTGTACTTCTGCCAATGCCATCAGCGTGGTGAAGAACATCGATGCCGATGAGATCATTTTTGTTCCGGATCAAAATCTGGGCATGTATGTCCAAAAAATGGTGCCGGAGAAAAAGATCATTCCCTATGAGGGCTATTGTTATGTGCATAACCGCATCAAAAGAGAGGAAATCCAGGAGATGAAAAAACATTACCCGGAAGCTAAAGTTGTGGTACATCCTGAAACACGGATGGAAGTGATTGAATTGGCAGACGAAGTGTTATCCACTAACGGGATGTTAACGTATGTTGCCAGGTCAGATGCGAAAGAGTTTATTGTGGGAACGGAACAGGGGCTTCTGGAGCGAATGAAACGGGAGCACCCGGATAAAGAATTTTACCCGGCCTTCCGGCCCAAGATTTGTTCCAATATGAAGCGCACATCGCTTCGGGATGTGTATGATTCGTTAAAAGAAGAAAAGTATGAGATCGAAATAGACCCAGAAATCGCCAGACGTGCCAATAAAGCCCTCGAAGGGATGCTTAAGTACGTTTAGTTGTCAGGTGGCAAAGTGTCACCGGTCTGTATCCTTCTTAAATCGGAATATAGAACCCGCCTTTGAATAAAAAACGTGTTCCTCATCCCGAATATGTCTATAGATATCTTTAAATTTTTTTACATCTTTAGTTAAAATGACAATATAATCATAGTTTGCGCGAACAGACATATAATCGCTTTTTCTACTTAGACTGTAGGTCTTGTTATTTAGAGAAACCCGGCCCAACCTGGATACTGTAATTTCCAGGTCCGGCCTGGTTAATAATAAAGGAAATACAGGTATAAAATAACCCATGACCAATACTCTTTTGTCTCTTTCCACCGAAGAAATAAAAGTGGTTAACATATTCCTGGGGTAAAATATTTCATATTGAGATTGTCTATTTGATACTTTCCCTAACCAGGCAAAACACTTTTTCACCGGCCTATTTCCGTCAAGCACACCCGATCCGTATTTGTACAAATTGTAAAAAAGGTTTGCGGATGAGAATCTCGGGATAGTGGGGCTCCGGCTATTCTGAAGTGTCGCACTTAATAACGTATAAATGGCAATGAGAACGATAAATCCCTTTATACCTTTTATTACACGTTTATTTTTATTCAAAAACCTGTTAAATACATAGGCGATACATATCCCGGAACCGGCAAAGAATAGTGAAAAATATCTATTGTTCCAGGGCATCCAGGCTACTTTGTACGATAAAAGTATAAAGTAAAAAGATAGGGTGAGAGATACAACACGAACGTACCCTTTTGCAAAAAAAACAGAGAAAGCAATAACAGGAATAATAAGAAAGAAAGCCAAAGGACCATACCATGAATGATCTTCACTTAAAAACGATTTGCCTGACAAATCGATTTTTAATTTCTTATTTTTCATTCCTTTTGATTTGTGTTCCTTGAGAAAACCGTCATGGATTTCATTTATTTTGTATCCGTACTTTATTGGAATTTCTGCCGATTGGATAATGTATCTACCCAGATTGAGAATACCTCCTATAACCCCATCTTGATTTTGATTACGTACCACAGGTCCTTTCTCTCCGAATATATTACCGTATTTTTTAATATTGTGCCCGTAAAAAAAGAATATACATAAGATCAAACCGACTGGAATAATATAGTATTTATAATTGAGTTTGATCTTATTTACGGAAATATGGCTTAAGAGACCTGTAAAAGAGAAATTCTCCTGCTTGTATATCAGAAAAGCGGCATAGAATAAGATAAAAGGCAGTGCAAAACCGGCAAAATACCCTTTTATTGTCACTCCCCATAAAAGGCCTACGATTACTAGATAAAGATGCACAGGCCTCCGGCTGATTATAAAATTGTATCCGGCCAGGAAAATAACAACCACTACCGCGGCGGCCGGGATATCATTTTTTGTTGTCGTTGCTTGCAGTACAATCTCAGTTAAAGAGGCAATAATTATCGCAATACTCACAGCCAGTTTTTTGTTGTAAAAACAACCGACGATTGAAAAGGTTCCGACGATTAGTATTACATAGCTTATGAAACTAAATATTGCCAAACCGAAATCGGAATTAAACCTGAGAAAAAGGAATGACAACAAATCATAGCCAACCGGGAAGGATGGCTGGCCAAAGTATGAATAATTCTCAAGAAACAGGCTTCCTTCCTGTTTAAACATTAATACACGTGCTAAATTATATACCATACTGTCGAGGTTGCCCGGAGGAAGCAAAAATGCCTGCAAAGATAGATATATTAATACCGGCAATAATATAAATACTAATAACTTTTCCTTTTTTAGAAACCTGAAAACAATTTGAGCATCTCTCTTAATAACGTCTCTATTATGAATAATCTGAAAAACGGAAAAAACGATTATCACGATATCAAATAAAAAATATACACCGTGAATCCCCAGGAAAAAGAATAACTGGATAGATAGCGATAGAGTTGCTAATGTAAGAATCGCGGAATACGAAAATGCCATAGAGACCGAATCGCACCTTTTTCGTACCAGCGAATAAATCCCCAAGTTAAAAACAATCAGTTCAATAACAATTAGAAATGAAATAAACATAGTGAAACCTCTTGCCGGCTCCCGGCTCGTTACAGCAGATTTCTCTCATAATACCAGCGAATATGTTCTTATGTTTCATGCCAAAATTATAAATTGAAGCGGAGGTTTTGTCAATTTCTTTGCGAATAGGAGACAGGTGCTTTACATTATTACTTTGTGCGACCTGAAGCTCTGTTCCAGGCTGTCCAGGTCGATAATTTTACTAATAGACTTTAGGACTACCCCATCCGTTTGGGATAACCCTACCCGCTGGTGCACCTCAGGTAACTGAATGCTCTGAGCAGCGTTGACAATGCGAATATCCTGGCAGCCTAAGCCAGGTGAATTGTTAGTAAAAAAGGGTTTATTCTATCTTGTCGATAGGATTTTCCTTCACGTCGATAGGACTTCCTATGACGATGATAGGATTTCACTTCAGCCGGAAGGGATTTCCTATCACAGCGATGGGATTTTCCTTCGGAACGAAGGGATTTCCTATCGCAGCGAAGGAATTTCCCTTCAAATTGATAGAATTTCCTATCTTACCGATAGGATTTCCCTTCAATTCAATAGGATTTCCTATCCCGTCGATGGGTTTTCCCTTCCGGCTGATAGGTTTTCCCTTCTCCATGATAGGATTTTCTATCTCGGGATAGGTCAGAGAAAAAAACGGGGACGCTCATTAGATCGAAATAGGTTACCTACTAGTTTTTCTCGCCTCAGTTTTTCTCGCCTGGCCCCTTTATCAGTGAGGCGCACTTGCCTGACCCCTTTACTGCTTTACTACGATAATATGGTTTCGTTTGCGTTCTTTTCTTTTTGAAATTTACATACATCGAATGCGCTTTCCATATCTACAATTTCCCAAAATAAAAAAACTCGACTTTGAGAACGTATTGGCACAAAATATAAAATATCCTTATAGTAATTATATCCCTTCAACCATATCGAGCAAGAGTGATTGTATTTCAGGGTTAAATATTGTTATCTAAAAGACCAAAAAGGAAATAATTTTGTGATAATTCAGAATCCTTTATTGCTAAGCATTAAATCAACAATCCTCTCTGCATCAAAAAATTCGATATGCTGAGCATATACTTTACCTATAAGTGATTTACGTATATATTCACGTGCGAAATGTGAAATGGATTTAGATGAAATTACAAAAATTCGATCTATATCTAATTCTTTTTTTTCTGAAACCAAATAAAGCGTTGACTCAAATGCTTGCTGAATCTGTTGAAGGACTGTGATTACATTTCTACTGGTGAGGCCCCCCACACTCTTATGGATCTTCTTTGTTTTCACTTGTGCTCCAATATATCTCCGAACACCCAATAGATCCACTTCATAAAAAACAAGGTCAAGTCCACACTCTTTGGGCCCATGGGTATAGAGAATCCCTCGATAACCCAATTTATGAAAAAGAGGAATCAGAACCCTCAAAGTAAACATTTCTTCGTCTGATTCATTTATGAGATCTAGAAGTCGCTCACGTCCAAGGTTTGCGAGCCGTTCATGCACAGATACGAAATTTGTTCGTACGTATTCCAATAGAATGTTTGGGTATTTTTTTAATTGTTTTTTAGATAAAATACCTTGAACCTTCTCTCCAATGGCATGCTGAGCCATTTCAAGATTAGCGTATTTAGAGACAATGATCACAGGTAACCATGGAATAAGTTTGCGGGCCTCATCCAGTAGTATGAATCCTGCAAATTTCGAATAATCAGAAGTCTTTTTTATAACCTCTCTGGTTTTAGAGACCTCTACTAGTTCTTCGAATATCCCACGTTTGAGGAGGGAATGTCTTGTGGTTCCTCTTTTTTCAAAGTCTTTGTATTCTTCTTCGGCAATTTTGTACATGGGCATAACAATATCCGTAACAAGCATAACGATTTGTTTCTTTTTGAGAATTTCCAAAGCTTCTTCTAAATTTCTTGCCTCAAAAATCTGCAAATCAACCTCCCTTGAAATGATGTTAACCATTTTTTTTAAATCCTTTTCATTATCATCCACAACGAGGATACCTTCCGTTTCTAAACCCAGGCCCTCGCTACCAAATTGCAAATCGGTACTATTGGTGAAAAGCACTTTTGGTCTTTTTTGGGATAAAATTTTATCATCTTCTTTTTTTTGTCGCTCTTTTTTCTCAGCGCGTTTTTTTCGTCTCATTTCTTTCTCCCTTTCTATTCGAAATTCTATTGCTTTAATGGCATTATTAGCTGCCCGCGCAACAATTTCATCTGTCCCATATTTGTACGCCTCCACATGGGTCTTCAAAACAGGGATTGCTGTTTCTCCCCCAATTTGACCAAGACGGTTTATGATATCTATTCTTACCTCAAAATCAAAATCCCCAATAGCAGCTGATACCAAAAATCCAGGCCGCTCCAGCAAATCGATCAATTCATACTCATTTTTTCCACATATATCCATATTCCCTCTTTATATTTTTAATTCTGATATGATATGAAAGCCATTTTTAGTCATAAGTCTATTTTAAAATAGATATTACAATATTTCAAGGTTCAATATAGAAAAAGTGTGACGTTTATTAGAAGACAGTTTTCGCATAAAAAGGGGGCAGGCTAGAAAATGGGCTAGAAAATGCTAAATGGGTTTTGACTGTGGGAAATAGAAGGAATATGGCAATCTATTTTTACGTTTTTACGCACCGAGCGGGCTTTTACGAAGCTTTCCCTATGCCGATGGTGAAACTGGTCACCTTTTTGTCTCCCGCCTGGTGGTGCTGCGGTTCGCAAACGGCACCTACCAGTGTCTTCGTATCATAGATGACAAGATATCCCTCAGTAGTCTTCTCCGAAGCTAAATACTTACTTGAAAGCTGCCGAATACCTTCCTCGATTATCCCGGTTAAATCATCGTGACGATTTACTTTTGTCTCGATGATATATTTCTTGCCTTTATAGGTTAAAAGAATATCCATTCTCCCCAACCCGCTGCGCACTTCATAGCGAAGTTCCCCATCTCCTCCCCGTACAAATTGGTAAAGCCAGGCAGTAAGAAGAAATTGACCCGCCTTTTCATAGGGTTTACCCTTCCGGTAAAATGCACTGACACCGATCCGGGAGATATATTTTTCGAAATTGAAAAGTATCCGTTTCATATCCAGCCTGTCTCCTGGTAACGAATATTCTTTTATAGATATGGTTTCATAGGCTTTCACTTCTTTAAAAAAAGTCTTAACATACCTGGCCTTATATATGTTATTGGCGACAACGGCATATCCGTTTTCATTTTTTATCAGTCCGTATTGTTCCAGCCAGGTATGGTCCTCATCGTCGGGATCGTACTCGACATGATCGAATACGATCTCTACAAACGTTTCTTTGTAGAGTTTGGCCTTTTCATAAAGGTTGTCGAAGTGGTCGTTTCGCTCTAACAGCAGGATTTGAATCGCTTTTTCTACATCTTTTTCATCGATAGGGTCCAATGTTTCGGGTTTCACATTTACGGTAAGGATGGTTCCCAGCCGGTTGACCAACCAGGGCTGGCCCGCAGTTTCTTCATAGACTTTTTTTACGGCGCTTTCGGTAAAGGGCTGGTTGGTCTCTTCCGTATATTGAGTATAGAGATCGCGGATATTTTTTAAAGAAAAAGGCGGCAGCTCTACCTGGTCCGCGATATTAAAGGGAGACACTCCGCCGACGATGAGCTTGGTGATATTACGAATGCCAATCAAACCCACGGAATAAAGTGCCTTTTGCTTTATATCTTTGTATTGCTGATATAAATCTCTTAAGGTGGTTAAAAAATTCTCCAGTTCTTTGCGGGGGATACCGTCGAATTCGTCGATGAAAACAACAAGCTTCTTGTATTCGATTATTCGATTCAACTCTTCGAAAAGGTCGCTAAAAGAAATATGATTCGTTAAACGGTGGGTGTTTAAAAAGGATTGAATTTCAGGGAGTTTCTCGCATTCTACTACAGTCAATCGATCGATGAGCTGGCGATAGAGATACTTCTGAATCTGGGTATAAAAAACGTTCTTATCCAGTTCCTTATATTTCTGGAAACTCAGGATTACTGCTGCATAGGTTTGATCTTCATGTAATTCCCGGCAAACTTCCTTCAGAAAAGTTGTTTTGCCGCTTTGCCTGGGGGCAAATATGGAAAAGTAGCGGCCTCGATCAACCATGGTTTTGATATCTTGATTTTTGGAGTTGGTGACATTGTCCAGCGGGATGTAATAAGCTTCTTCCGGGTTTACTGTGCCTGAATCTTCAAATATGCGTCTCGGTTTTCGATACCTCTTACTGTAAATATCTGCTTGTCCTTCTGTCATAGTTCTATATTATTGCAATTATCGTTCTTTGTCAAGACCGGAAAAAAAGGCGGACTACCTACTTCTTCCTTCTTCCTTCCTATCCAGGCTGTTGCGAATGGCATGGGCAATGGTTTCCAACACAATGGGTTTCATTACCACATCTTTAATACCTGCCTTGAGGGCTTCCTGGGCAGCGGTGGTATTGCTGAACCCGGTACAAAGAATAATGGGAATGTCAGGACGAATTTCCATAAATTTTCGGGCCAATTGGATGCCATTCAAATAGGGCATGGTGAGGTCGGTAATCACCATGTCAAACTGGTGGGGATTGTCAGAGAAATCCTCCAGGGCGTTGAGGCTGTCAGTTTTACCCACAATGGTGTATCCCAGCTGCTCAAGCAGTTCTCGGGCCAGTTCCACCAGGACTGATTCGTTGTCAATAAAAAGAATTCGCTCGCTTCCACCGCAGATCAATTCGGATGGAGTAGATTGTGGGTGAGCAGCGCCGTTTATCCTTGGCAGGAATACCCTGAAATTGGAACCCTGTCCCGGGGTGCTGTGTACGTTGATGGTTCCTCCGTGACTTTCAACAATGCCCTGGACAACAGGGAGTCCCATGCCGGTTCCTTCTCCCGGATTTTTTGTGGTGAAATAGGGTTCAAAGATTCGAGCTATGACATCATTATTCATGCCGTGGCCGGTATCACTGACGGAGAGACAGACATATGCCCCGGGTTTCAGGTTATCGTGGATATGGGAACCAGGAGGACCTGGATTGACACCAGACCCAACATCTATATTTTCCAGGCTTACTGCCAGGATTCCCCCTTTCTCTTGCATGGCGTGTGCAGCGTTGGTACAGAGATTCATCATGACCTGGTGTATCTGTGAGGGGTCGGCCTTTACCAGGCTGCTGCCTGCTTTTAAGCCATTCCGGATTTCAATGGAGGGGGGGAGAGATGAGCGCAGCAAAGAGAGCACTTCATTAACAATCAGGCTGATTTGTAGGGGATGTTTTTTCTCCTCACTTTGACGGCTAAAGGAGAGTATCTGTTCCACTAATTCTTTGGCCCGCTTGCCAGCAGTAAACACATGCTCGATGCTGCGGCGGGCTTCGTTGTGTTCGGGGAGTCTCCTCAGGGATAGTTCGGTATATCCCAGGATCACGGTCAGGAGGTTGTTGAAATCATGGGCAATGCCACCGGCCAATGTACCCAGTGCTTCCATTTTCTGGGTCTGGCGCAGTTGATTTTCCAGGTGCTTCATCCGTTTATCGGAACGATATTTATGCAGCGCCATTTCAATGGTGGCCTGGAGGCTTCTTTCATCGAAAGGTTTGATAATATAGCCGTAGGGCTGGGTGGTTTTGGCACGCTCCAGGGTTTCATTGTCTGCATAAGCGGTAAGATAGATGACAGGCACATCAGAAAAGGTGGATATCTTTCGTGCCACGTCGATGCCATCCATATCTTTCCCTAATTTGATATCGATCAACACCACATCCGGCTGCCAGATATTGGCCTGTTTCACCGCTTCTCTACCGGAATATGCGATTTCAACTGCATCCCAGCCTAAATGTTCCAGGCAAATTTCCAGGTCTTTGGCAATAATACTTTCATTTTCTATTATTAATATTTTTTCATTCTTCATTTTTCTCTATACTT
Organism: Candidatus Aminicenantota bacterium; assembly: GCA_011772425.1. Lineage (GTDB taxonomy): Bacteria > Acidobacteriota > Aminicenantia > UBA2199 > UBA2199 > JAKAGC01. Next base: position 21,471 of record WVZO01000767.1, on the reverse strand, counting down.
CTTAAAATTTTTTACAGCCGCGAAGACATAAAGGCATGAAGATTTATTTTAAATAATTAAATTTCTCTTACTTTCTGTCCTGGTGTGGATATTCTTCTTCCATTTCTCCAGGCGAGGGGGGGCAGGGCGACCCCTGGGGGGCGCCCATGGAAATGTTAAAGTGTAGAGGGAGAGATGGGGAGGATAAACATGTAGCTGCATAAAGGCAATTTATGCGGTATTTTAATTTTAGAAAAAGATTTCCATGGGCCATGCCGTTTCCACATGCGCCCTGCTTAGTGCAAATAAAATCCGCAGCACGAAATGTAAAACCCTTATGGGATAAAGGGAGGTGGGCAGGGCGACCCATACGGGGTGCCCATGGAAATCCAAAAGTGGAGGGAGGGGATTTGGAGGTGAGAGGTGGACCGTCCTGGAATCCAGTCCGTCTTTTTTTTTTGATAAAAAGGTTTCCATGGGCCATGCTGTTCTCACATGCGCCCTGCATAATGCAGATAAAATCCGCAGCTCGAAATGCGAAATCCGATTTGGGAATTTCGGTTTCGGTGCTGGTTTTGGCTTGTTCTTCCTGGATTTGAGAGATGGCGGTCATTTCCCCGCTGGACCGTATTAACGTTTCATCCACTAACAATATCATCCGTGTACCCGTGTTCAATTTGGCAATACCTTTATTCTCTTTTCCGTAAGAGGAAATGACCGCCGGAGTGGTGTCTATGATATCTTTGGGTAGGTGTGACACGCTGCTGATCCGGTCTGCCAGGAGACCTACCGTGGTGTTATCGATTTCCACCATTAAAATGTGCTGATGTAAACCGTCATGATGAAGTTTTAATTTCTTACGCATCCTGCCGTCTCATCTTCTATTTTTTCATAGTTGTTTTTTTCTCTCAACATTAAACTTCTATGCAAAATTCTTGCCAAAAAACATGCTAAACCTGGGAAAAAACTTCTGTAAAGGTTTTTACGGTTTTTGACAAAAAAAGACCAGCCTGGGGTTGAGACAAAAGGCGACAAAAACCAGCAACTTTTGTTGCAGGCGCAAAAAATGTCGCAGGGTTAGGAGAAGACAATAGGCAGTTGACAAGTATTGTCGCGTCAATGCTGAATTGACGGATGAGAATAATAAATCCGAAATTCGAATATCGAAATTCGAAACAAATTCGAATGATCAAAATTCAAATGACCAAAACGAAAAGAACCCGAAAGCATCGTACCATACCGCTTTTGTTTTGGATTTTGAACATTTGAATTTTGGATTTGTTTCGGATTTCGTGCTTCGTGCTTCGAATTTAGGGCGACTTTGACATCGCCCTGCCTTACCCTTTACCCCTAATCGCCGCAGGCGTTTAAAATATTGTCCGCAGGACGCCTTTTTTAGAATTTCCGATACATTTAAATTAATTCTAATTCAATTGCAATATTGTTTAAAAGATTTTTTCTGTATTCCAACCTTCTGCTTTTAGAGGATTTTTTTTTCTTTCTATTCTTTGGCGGCTCAAACAAAACATCTTCACCCTCATACAATTCTCTCACTTCTACATGTGAATAATTGGGGAAAAACTCATCATCAACCGGATCGTGAACAGGGGTTGCTATTCCTTTATATCTTGATGTTAGAACCGTAAAGGAATAGCACCCATCCGTCATATTTCCATTCTTTCTGAACCTGACGTGCCCGGGTTGGGAAAATCTCCCCCAATTGCATGAAAAATCCGGGAATCGAATACTGTTAACCTCTATGACACCATCTTCACTTAAATCTTCTCTGCTGAAAGCATGATATAATTTATCATCAGCCTTAAATTCACGGGTAGACAATTTCTTTCTTTTGTTTATTTTGAGGGCTTCCGGGAATTCATTATTCATTAAAAAGTTTTACCATTTCAAAAAAATTCTCTTTTTCAATATCGGCGGATTTTATTACCTGGTTATTCTTTGTCAAAATAGCCGCAATATCCAGGTTATCATTATAAACTTCAATTTCCAGTACTTTATTATTGTCAAAATTTTTATACTTCAGATAGATGCCTTCTTCAATACTGACAGCTATTCGTATGGGAATGATTGAGAAGTCTTTATATAGAGTCTCAGCAACCTTGCCGGCTAATTTTTTACAATCATAACTGGGCGGGGCAATTCCGTCAGTTCTCCATCTTTGGGGTAATTCAAGCGAATGAATCCAACCTTTTAATTGTTTAACCACAGGATCAAATTTTTTCCCCTTTTTTGTCATTAAATCTTTAATTGAGAGTAAGAGCGCTTTGTCGTTTATGTTCTCAATGCTCTCATGCAATAATGATTTAATTTCAACTGTGGTCATTTTTTTCACCAGGTTAAATATAGTATTTTTGTCCTTTATTGTCAACCTTAAAAGATGTCAAATAAATTACCTGGCACCATATCTATGGGGAAATCCGTGATGGTTCATGGTCTCTGGATATGGATTCTTTTTTGATTGTTCCACAATTCCTGGACAACTTTGCAGTTTTTTGCTTCATCTTTGTTATAAATTACTTCAAAATTGTGGTTCCGGACTACACTTTTGAAGTAATTTTGAACAATTTTGAAGCTTTTTGCTTCAAGTTTGAAGTAAATTACTTCAAGATTGTAATCCGGAGCTTCATCTTTGTAATAGTTTTTTACAATTTTGAAAGAGTGGGAGTCAGGTATTTTATGCATATACCACTGTATAAAGTACCTGACCCCATATTTACTTTACCCCTAATCGCCGCAGGTGTTTAAAATATTGTCCGAAGGACGCCTTCCCATTCCCGCATTATTCCAATACCCCATCACCCCCTGTCTGTGTGCTCCTTAGGACACGGGACACGCACAGGTGAGCGCAGCGAACTAAGTTCTGTATTGGTGCATCGGCTTAAAAGGACCTTCTTGACTGTCTCTTTTTTTCTCCTTTTTTTCTCGAACTTTTATAATTATGAAAGAAACATGAAGTTGACAAAATGAGGGTTTTTGAGTAATATTTAAGTGAGGTAAGCGAATGACAACGTTAGAAAAATTGGAAGAACTGTTTTATGTAAACTAAGAAGGAGGCTTTCCAAATGCAAGCTAAATTGACATTAAGACTTGAAGAAAAACTGATAAAAAGTGCCAGAGAATATGCAAAAAGTCAACATAAATCGTTATCTCAAATTGTGGCTGAGTTTTTTTCCATCATAAGTTCCAAAAGGATCAGCAAAAAAAATGTGTCCCTTGGTCCTATTACGTCAAAACTGGTAGGGTCTTTAAAAGGGGCAAGTCTGACTGAAGATGATTACAAGGAGCATTTGATAAGGAAGTATCTTTGAATATTTTATTTGATACTAATGTTATTCTAGATGTGCTATTAGAAAGAGGGGATTTTCTTCAAGAGTCCGTAGCCCTGGTAAATCATGTTGAATCGGTCGAAATAAATGGGTTTTTAAGTGCCAACTCAATTGCAACAATCTATTACATCGCACAGAAAACTTTTAGCAGGAAAAAGGCAGAGAAAGAAATCGAATTGTTGACCGAAATTTTTGGCATTGCCCCAGTCAATAAAACTGTGATTGTTGATGCATTGAAGTTGGGTTTTAAAGATTTTGAAGATGCTATTATTCATGAGTCAGCCAAATGTATTAATGCGGATGCTATTGTCACCAGGAATGTAAAAGATTTCAAGAAGGCGACAATAAATGTGTATTCCCCAGCACAGTTATTAAATTCCCTGAGAATGAAAGGATTAATTGATAAGGATGGCCAGGAGGATCAGGGAGATAAGGACCACCAGGACGATAATAATGATCGACCTCACCCGGTTCCTGGGGATGAAATAGATTGAAAAAGTCGCCGGGCAAAGAAATTTTTACCCCCTTACCACGAATCGCCGCAGGCGTTTAAAATATGGTCCGCAGGACGCCTTCCCATTCCCGCATTATTCCAATACCCCATCACCCCAATCAATTGTGAGCGAAGCGAACCAAGTTCATCATTTGCTGCACTTTTTCCTGTATTCGGATGGAGTCATCCGGGTAAAGTGTTTAAAGGCCCGATTAAATGCACTCTTGGAGTTATATCCCACCTCGTAAGAGATATCGAGAACAGATTTATCCCTGGTTTTGGGATCAATCAGCAGTTTTTGGGCTTCCTTGATTCGATATTCATTAACAAATTCATAAAAGTTCGTATGTAATTGATCGTTTATGATCTGGGAAAGGGTTCGAGAGCTGATGATCAGCTTTGACGCCAGCGTTTTTATGGTGAGATCGGGGTTTTTGTAAATTTTTTCCACCTCTATCAAATAAAGGAGTTTTTGAATATACTCTCGTGTTTCTTCCGGGCGTTGGCTTGTACTGGTTGACTTACGGGCAGACTTTTGCTTTGCCCTCCGTTGAATACTTTTTTTCAGGTAAAAAAATAGGAAGCCAATAAAAAAAACCACCGCCGCCAGGATAAAAATTTTAAAGAGAAGTGTCTGATAGAATTTTGGTTTAAGATAGAATTCCACCCACGCCCCGGTATCGTTCCACACGCCGTCGCTGTTGCAGGCTGTGACCTGGAAACGGTACTTTCCCGGGGGGAGATCAGTGTAATAAACCGTGCGATTGGTACCGGCATCGATCCATTTTTTATCATACCCTTCCATTTGATATTTAAAAAGGATTTTTTTAGGAACGATAAAACTGAGTGCAGTGTAGTGAATTCCCAGGTTATTCTTTCCCGGGGGTATGATTACCATTTCCCGGGCATGATGAGATGTCCCGTCGAAGGTAATTTTTTCGATGACAATGGGAGGTGGGAGTTTATTCATGCCCATGTTTTTGGGGTCGATGACAGAGACTCCATTGGTGGTGGGAAACCAGAGCTTGCCGTCACGGCTCTTCCAACCGGGCGGTTGATTGCCGCCATTGCATTCGACACTGCGCATGCCCGATTCCTTTCCAAACACGATGGGCGTTACTTTTTGAATCTTTCCGGCAAAAAATGCATCCACTTCTTTCCGGGATAAACGATAAATTCCCCGGTTGGAACTGATCCAGAAGTCCCGTTTATGGTCCTCAAGGATACAATAAACCACATCATCCGGCAGCCCGTGTTTTTTGAATAACCCGGAAAATCTGCCATTTTTGAAACGGTTGAGTCCTTTAATCGTACCGATCCATAAGGTACCCTCCCTGTCCTGGTGAAAACAGGTGACAATATTATCGGAGAGTCCTTTCCGGGTGTTAAGGACTTCGATTTTTCCATCTTTCATTCGGCATGCCCCGCTGCCCAGGGTCCCTGCCCAGAGGTATTCCCTGGAATCTCTGAATAGTACATTTACCCTGAATTTAATATCTGCAATTAAGATAAACCGGCCGTTTAAGAATTGATGAATACCGCCGTTGGTGGTCCCTACCAGCACATTGCCTTGCGGGTCCACGTAAACAGACCTGGTAAAATTATAAGACAGGCCGTGTTGGGTGGTGAAGACCTGGAAACGGCCATTTTTATATTGGTTCACTCCGCCCCCCAGGGTACCGAACCACAGGCTGCCCAATGGGTCTTCGGCAATGGAGACCACGGAATCGGATGATAAACCATCCCCTGTGGTTAACGTATAAATCCTATTATCCTTAAAATAGTTGACACCGTAACCTTTGGTGCCTACCCATATCCTGCCTTTACTGTCCTGGAAAATCCCATAAACATTAGGATAAGAAAGTCCATTTTTCGTGGAGTACGTGGTAATTTTGGTTTCTCTCAGGCTGTTCAATCCGCGGCCGTCCGTACATATCCACAATGTGCCTTCTCGATCTTCGTAAAAACCTAAAACACCACTGCTGGTAAATTCTTCCTGGTTGCGATATACATAAATACGATTGCCTTCGACTGATGAAGTTAAGATATTGATTCCCCCTCCCTCGGTGCCTATCCACAAGTTTCCGAACCGGTCTTCATAGAGACAGCGAATATGATTGGTAGACAGTCCATCTTTGGTGGTAAAGGAGATTTGATTGTCTTTCCAGGATTTGAACAATCCGTTTTCAACGGTTCCAATCCATATGGCGCCTTTTCGATCTTCGAACAAGGTGGTTATATGCATCCCTTCCAGGCCGATAAATTCCGACTCAAAAGCAGCGCCGCTTTTTTTGATCCAGACCAGGCCGCCCCCCCTTGTCCCTGCCCAGATGCATCCGTTTCGGCACTCCAGGAGACTTGAAACCGCGCGGCTGGGTAAGTCTCCCGGAAGCGGGACCTCTGTTATTTTTCCTTTAACGATGCGGTTGAGCCCGGTCCAGGTCCCGATCCAGATGGATTCGTCAACGGATTCCATGATGCACCAGACATCATTGTTCAAAAGCCCGGAATCTTGTGTAATGGAATCAAATGTACCATTCTCGTACCGGCGGACAACCCCGCCCATGCGGGTGGCAATCCAGAGTATCCCTTTGCCATCTACCATTAAGAAACTAACAACATTACTGGAGAAGGCGGGCGTATCTTCATGATTAAAAACCCTGAAGTTAACCCCGTCAAATCGTGCCAGACCGGCTTCGGTTCCCAACCACAAATATCCGTCGTTGGTTTGGGTAACAGCATTAATGGTATTCATGGGCAGGCCGTCTTCAATGGTCCAGACATTATGCTGGAGGAAATCAATGGATTCCATGGAATACAGGGAAAAAGGAAGGTGTAAACATACCTGGAGAACAAACGCAATAATAGATGCCGTTCTAATCATGCTCCGAAAGTAATTCATACCTCACTTATTTTACCATATTTTATTAATAACCTGCAAAAGTCTGGCAAAAAAAATAACCGCAAAGACACCAGGATATCTGGGTTCACAAAGAAAAATTTTTTTACAGTGAACATGTTGTAAGGTTCACGTGTAAGTTTGTCCATGTCTTTTGCCAGGAAAAATCCGATAACCTCGCGATTTATGCAGGTTTATAGGGCGGACGAAAATTTTTAACTGTTCAATTGAACATTTTGTACACCACAAGTGTAAGTTTGTTTATATTTTTACCGGGAAAAATCCGACACCCCTGCTGGAATAGAAAATTGGCTGAAAGATGAAGGTCATTGTTAATAGGTGGTATTTGAACAAGCTTATAAAATACCCGGCATGTATTTCCCAGTTTTTTTTAAATTGGCATAGAAATTGCTTAGTGTATTTGGTATACTTATAGTATATTACTATATTGTCTCAAAGGAGGTCATTATGTTTGGGAAAAGACAATCATTACAAACCCTGGTTGTGATTGGCATAATTATCCTTGGATTAGTGGGGATGAGCGGCTGCAAAAAAGGTCTTACAAAAGCAGAGAGGATTTTGGTTGAGCTTGTTCAGAGCAATTGGGGTCTAAATTATGCCTATAGTTCGGGAAACGTGGAGATATTAATACGAGGTGCCGGAGTTGAGAAAATTCTCCTGGATACCATCGAGATGATCGGAGACCAGTTGTCAGCACCACCGTTAAAGGCGTGTTCAGCCGCTTTGGAGGGGGACCATGTCCGTGCTGAATTTAAAAAAAGCCAGGTGATTAAATTGTTATCCAACCCCTCTGTTGGTTCCACCCACAACATTAGAGTGACGTTTTACATGGAGCAGAGCAACGACCAGCTGGAAGTCAGTGCCCAGGTCACCATCAGCAGTGACGGGGGTGAACTGTTGGACCTTACATTGGAGATAGATCCCGATCTTTGGAGCTTGAACTACGGTAATAGTTCGGGAACAGTAGAAGCATTTATCCGCGGCGAGGGTATCGATAATATCGATCTAGATTCCATTGAGATGAAGGGAGATAATCCTGATGCTGAGCCTTTGGCTGCCATTTTAGTTTCCCGCCAGGGGGATCATATCCATGCCAGGTTTCCCAAAAACCAGGTGCTGGACCTGTTGTTAGACCCTGCTGAGGGTACGACCCACACCATAATTGTAAATTTCATGGAAGTAGACGGCACCGAGACCCTGGAACTAAGTGCTGAAATTACCATTGAAGATGACGAAGAAGACCCCATCGACCCCACAGAGCTCGAACTGGAAATCGATCCTGTTGAATGGAGCCTGAACTACTATAAGAGTTCGGGAACAGTGGAAGCATTTATCAGAGGAGAGGATATCGATAAAATCGATCTAGATTCCATTGAGATGAAGGGAGATAATCCTGATGCTGAGCCATTGGCTGCCATTTCGGTTTCCCTCAAAAAGACTCATATCCACGCCAGGTTTCCCAAAAACCAGGTGCTGGACCTGTTGTTAAATCCTGATGAGGGTACCACCCACACCATAATTATAAGTTTCCTGGAAATCGAAGGCACCGAGCCCCTGGAATTAAGTGCTGAAATTACCATTGAAGATGACGACGACGACGAAGAGCCCGAGCCCTCCGATCTTGAACTCGAGCTTGCGCCCGACGTTTGGAACTTGAATTATGACAAAAGTTCGGGAACTGTCAAAGCGTTCCTGCGAGGAGAAGGGATTGAGAAAATCGATCTGGATTCCATCGAAATGGAGGGAGACAATTCCGAGGCTGAACCGCTGAAAGCCGTGTCTGCTTCACGCCAGGGCAATCATGTCAAAGCTAACTTTCCTAAGAACCAGGTCCTTGATTTACTGTCGAATCCGGCTGAAGGCACGACTCATACCATTACGGTAAGTTTCCTGGAAATCAATGGTTCCGTGCGCAAGGAAGCCAGCACCGAGGTTACGATAACAGGTAAGGCTGATTGATATAAGAAGGCTGTGTTAAAGAAATCGATTTAAATAAAAAGAACAGTCGGGAAATCAAAATATAGTGTAGGGGCAGGTCGTCGTGCCTGCCCCTTCATTTTTTGACAGGGTTAAAATCAGAATGGGAGGGATTCTTTTGCCATCTTGAAATTTCCTTTTTTTTATGTTATTTATTGGACTTCTTGGTTTAAAAATAAAAAGGAGGAAAAATGACATCGGAAAAAAAGGAAAGAGCAATTGAAACCTTTCGAAATGACTTTAATTGTTCTCAAGCAGTTTTATCGAGTTTTGCTCCGGGTTTGAACCTGGATAAAGACACGGCGTTAAAAATCGCCTGTGGGTTCGGTGGGGGCATGGGAAAAATGCAAAATACCTGCGGCACTGTTACCGGGGCCATTATGGTACTGGGTTTGAAGTATGGAAAGTATAGAGAAGATGATGAGCCGGCAAAGGAAAAAACCTATGACGCGGTCATACGGCTTACAGGGGAATTTAAGAGAATGAACAACACCATCAATTGCCGGGAGTTATTGGGTTATGATCTAAATAATGAAGAAGATCGCAAGATAATAGAAGAGAAGAATTTATTTGGCACGATATGTGAGAAATGTGTGGGTGATGCAGTAACGATTTTAGAGAATATTTTCAGTGCTTGAGAATAAAGTACCTGGCACCTTCGATTTTACCTACCATGAAAAAAACCACAGATTACACAGATTACGCAGATTTTTTTATATTTTTTATAATCTGTGTAATCTGTGTAATCTGTGGTTTCCCCTTTTTTTTCAACCGGTCATATTCAGTTGCAGCAGATGATTATGCATATGGATAATGATGCCTGCTGTCCGGGTCAGCGAAGAACCGACGGCTACATAGCCGTGATTCTTAAGCACAATAATATCGCTTCCTTTTCTAAAGGTTTCCAGGCAAAGACCGGCAAGTTCAACTGTTCCATAGGGTTCTTCTCTTTCCGTTTCCTGAATGAGCCCCGACAGATTCATCGACGTTGCTATTTCATCATGGGCATGAATGACCGCGTGAATATCCTTCTTTTCCTGGTAAAGGAGCCCATGAAGGAAGGTTTCGGATGATGGCGGACGGCTGCCGCGGTATTTCACTAGTTTATTCTCTATTGAAAACTCTTCCACATAGACAATCTCGTCATCCTCGATACATCCCAGGTTGCAGGTCGATGCCGTAATTAAGAATCCCTTTTGCAATCTTGTACTCATATTGCCGCCATTGGCAGGAGCCATATTGTAATGCAGTAATCGTTTGCCATTTTCCTTAAACGAGGTTATAAATTCTTCCCAGGAATGGGGAAGTCTTTCATCAACGCATACGGCATTAAATTTTATGCCGATGTAGCCGTCAAGAACTGATTTGTCCATTATTTCTTATTCCTTACTTTTCATACGGCAACATTTTACCAAATTTTTTTCTTAAAGGGTGGATTTTTTCTGGTTAAATTTGTAAAATATAGCTTCGTAGGTAACCAATGGAAAGCAAATCGTCATTTGACCAGTTGAAATCGCGGGTAAAAGAGTTGGAGAAGGCCGAAAAAGCCCTGGAATACCAGTTAAAAATCGAACAATTGAACTCCAGCTTATCCAATCGATTTATCGATATCGATGTCGAAAAAATCGATGAGGCATTAAATTGGGCGCTGGCAGAAGTGGGAAAATTTGCCGGTGTGGACCGCAGTTACATTTTCCAGTTTTATGATAACGATCAAAAAATGGACAATACCCATGAATGGTGCGCCAAAGGCATTGAACCTCAAATGCCGGAATTACAGGGGTTGTCCACTGGAGACTTCCAATGGGCGTTAAGCAAGGTAGAGAACGATGGTACCCTGCCAATCCCCGATGTACTGAAGCTGCCGCCGGAGGCAGGAAATGAAAAGGACGCTTTTCTTTCCGGGAGAATCAAGTCCCTCATCATGGCACGCATACAAATTGAAAAACGAATGGTAGGCTTTATTGGCTTTGATTCGGTTCGAGAAAAAAGAGGTTGGGATGAGGATTTTATTCTCCTGCTGCAAAATATTGCCGTTTTATTTGCCAATGCCCTGGAACGTAAATACAAACGTGAAGAGCTGGTTGAAAGTGAAGCAAGATATAGAGAACTCTTTAATAACACTAAAAGCGGTGTAGCCATTTATGAAGCCGTGGATAACGGTAAGGACTTTATTTTTAAAGACTTTAACCGGGCCGGGGAACGCATAGATAAGGTCAGTAAAGATCAGTTACTGGGAAAAAGTGTCTGCAGCGTCTTTCCCGGAGTTAAAGATTTCGGATTGTTCGAGGTATTCCAGGAAGTCTATAAAACAGGCAAACCCAGGCACCATCCTGTCTCTTTTTACCAGGACCACCGGTTAACCGGATGGAGAGAAAATTATGTCTATAAATTACCCACCGGTGAAATTGTTGCGGTTTATGATGACATTACCGAACGCAAGCAAGCAGAAACCCAAATTAAAAAAGCGTTAAAAGAGAAAGAGGTATTGCTCAAGGAAGTTTATCATCGGGTAAAAAATAATTTACAGAATATTTTAAGTTTAATTACCATGCAAGAGCGTTATGTCAAAGATAAAGATACATTGGGGTACTTCATTGGCCTTAAAAACCGTGTTCGGGCCATGGGACTAATCCATGAAAAATTATTCAAATCAGAAGATTTGACGCAAATAAACATTAAAGACTACCTGGAATCTATCGTGAGCCATTTGACATATTCTTTTGATGTGAACATTCACCGGGTAAAGATTCATACAAAAATGGAAAACATTTATTTTAATATAGAGACGGCATTGCCCTGTGGATTACTGGTAAATGAAATCGTTTCCAATTCCATTAAGTATGCCTTCCCTGGCCAACAGCCCGGTGAAATCCTGCTGGAATTGAAGGAATTGAAGGAGGAGAATAAAGATAACTATATGTTGGTAATCAGTGATAATGGCATCGGCATTTCCCCGGAGTATGATTGTGAAGAAAAACAGGGTTTGGGATCTAAATTGATAAAAGCGTTCGTGTTACAACTGGAGGGAAAAGTTGAATTAGACAGAAGCAAAGGAACAAAATATACCGTTTATTTTCCCAGGGTAAAGAAATGAAACAAAAGGAAGAGATAAAAATCCTGGTGGTTGAGGATGAGCTGCTTAATGCGGCGGCATTAAAACAAGAGTTGGAAGTGATGGGTTATAAGGTATTTGAAATCGTTACCAGGGGGAAAACAGCAATCGAAAAAGCCCTGTCTCTTAAGCCGGATATTATCCTGATGGACATCTATCTTGCCAATGATATAAATGGTATTGATGCGGCCAGGGAAATACAGAAAAAATTTGCCGTCCCTGTACTTTACATATCTGCTTATATTGATAATGACACCATTGAAAAATCCAGGGAAACCAATTCCATAGGATTTATTCAAAAGCCCTTTGAAATCACTGAAGTAGATATAAAAATTAAAGATTATTTTCTTTCCCGTGCGTCCTGAAGTTTCCAGCAAATGTCTTGCTTTTTTATAGGAAATATATTAACCTATTAGCCTGCTGTTTCCAGGAAACTAAATATGGAAAATGAAGGAGCAAAAGACATAAAAAATGGAAAAAGATAAAGCAAGTGAGATACGTGATTTATTTTATCGTCAGGGTCTGCCACCGGTGGAAAAATTGCATCAAATGATTACCCAACCCTTAAAGAAAAAGGGCGATTTTGCTGAGATTTATATTCAGCACAGTTTAGCCAGGTCTATTAAGCTGAATGAACGATTGATAGCCGGGATCTCCACCACCTATATAACCGGTGCAGGTATTCGCGTGATAAAGGGGAACAATACGGGTTATTCTTATACGGAAGATCTTTCCGAGGAAAACATACGTAAATGCATCAAGGATGCGACGGAGATTGCCGGTTCATCGGAAACGTTTGCTGTTACGGGTTATACCGGGAAGCACAACCTTTATGATCTCAGGGCATCTGTCTATGAAGAAACAAAAGAGAAAATAAATATCCTCAGACGTGCCGAAGCCAGGGCATTTTCCCTTTCACCCCTGGTAGAAAAAGTAAAAGCGAGCCTGAGTGAAAGTAATAAGACCGTGCTGATTATCAATTCTTCCGGGATAGAGGCGTATGATATACGGCCCATGCTGAGTTTAGCCGGTTCTGTCATCGTGAAAAAGAACGGCGTCAGGGAGTATGCGTCCCTGGGCGGCGGGGGCCGAATCGGTATGACATATTTTGAAAAAAATACGCCCGAGCAATTGGCAGAAGAAGGGGTACGGAGGGCTTTGCTGATGCTGGAAGCAAAACCTGCCCCGGCCGGTGAAATGGAAGTGGTATTGGGTGCAGGAGAATCCGGTATTTTACTGCATGAATCCATTGGTCATCCCCTGGAAGGGGATTTCAATTACAGGGGCAGTTCTGCCTTTTCCGGCCGAATTGGTGAGAAAGTGGCATCTGACCAATGTACCATTATAGACCAGGGGAATCTCCCCTTTCAACGGGGAGCCTTGAATGTAGATGATGAAGGCAATGACACCGGGAAAACCGTTTTAATTGAAAACGGTATCTTGCGAACCTATATGTTCGACCTTATCACTGCCAATTACTATAAAACAAACTCGTTCAACGGCAGGCGGGAATCCTTTCGCTATACGCCGATGCCCCGGATGACCAATACCTATATGATGGCTGGAAAATACAGCTTTGATGAGATCATCAAAAGTGTTAAAAAGGGTGTTTATGCCAAAACCTTCTCTGGCGGTCAGGTGGATATCTCTTCCGGTGATTTTGTTTTTTCCATTACCGAAGGCTACCTCATTGAAAACGGTGCCATCAGTTTTCCCATCAAAGGTGCCACATTGATCGGTAATGGACCGGAAATATTAAAACGGGTGGTAATGGTAGGTAATGACCTGGTTTTCAGCGACGGCAAATGGACCTGCGGGAAAGATGGCCAGTCTCTCCCTGTGGGGGTGGGGTTACCCTCGGTGAAATTGTCCCATATTACTGTCGGAGGTACAGAAAATGGTTGATCCCAAAGAGGTTGCAGAAAACATTTTAAAGATCGCAAAAAAGCAGGGTTGTGCTGCCCAGGTAAACATGCTTAAGAGTGAATCCAAAGAGATTAGTCTGCGCAAAGGTGAAATTGAGCAGCTTTTAACCTCTGTAGATATTTCCACGGGCGTCCGTTTGTTCAAGGGTAAAAAAAGTATCGTTATCGCATTTTCCGGTAAAGATTTCGGTAATATGGAGTCCAAATTAGCAAATGCACTGGAAAGTATTGACTTCCTGAGTGAAGATAAATATAAACGGCTGTTAAAACCTGCGGAATTCAGCGGCCCGGTTAGAGACCTGGAGCTTACGGATAATGCTTTTGAGAAACTGGATATCAGTACGATAAAAGAAGCATTGCAGCGGATCGAGTCCGGTGCGCTGGCCTTTAGCAATAAAATTATTCCTTCGGACATGGCGGATTTTTCCGGTTCCCGGACCGACATACACCAATTTACTACTGAAGGATTAAGCAAATCCTTTTTCAAGACCTCTTACTCTTTTTCTTATACGGCGGTTGCGGAAGATAAGGATAAGGGTTTGAAAGAGCGGGATTCCTGGTCTGAGTATAAACGTCATTTTAATGAGTTACCTAACTTGGAAGAGATCGGCCGCATTGGTGAGATCGCTGCTGAAAAGGCTGTCAAGCGGTTGGGAGGGAAGAAGATCAAATCCGGTGAACGGAAAGTGGTATTTTTTCGGCCCACTGCCGGAGACCTCCTGGATTTGTTGTGCGATGCCGTGGATGGGGAAGAAATTGTATTAAAAAATTCTTTCCTGGTGGATAAATTGGGAGAAAAACTGTTCCCGGACATTATCACTGTTATGGATGATCCGTTGATCAAGCGGTATCCCGGTTCTTATCCCTTTGATGGGGAAGGCGTAACTGGTATGCCGAAAGCTGTGATAGAAAAAGGGAAATTGCTGACCTATTTGCATAATTCTTATTCTGCAGGCAAGTTGAACATGAAATTAACCGGGAATGCCTCGCGGGGCATCAGTGCGGAACCTCATATTGCCGTGGGTAATTTTCATCTTCAATCCGGGCAGGGAAGTTTGGAGGACCTGCTTCATGAGATGAAAGAAGGTTTACTTGTGAATGAACTTTATGTTAGTGGGATCAATTCGGTCACCGGTGATTTTTCTTTTGGCTGTACTGGTTTTTTGGTGGAGAATGGTGTGGCCACCATACCGGTCAAGGAGATTACTATTGCCGGTAATCTTTTGGAGTTGTATGGGAATGTGGTGGCGATTGCTGATGACAACTTGTGGAAATCTACGATTACCTCGCCGTCCATGTTGGTGTCTAAACTGGCTGTTGCCGGCACTTGATCTCTTTTTTTATTTAGCCACGAAGTTACACGAAGAAACACGAAGATGAGGAAAATTACAAATTCCAAATTACAAACCCTTCTTTAAGAGCGGAGTACAAATGATTACAATGGGGTACAGTGGCAGAAGCTATGTAACACAGGCTGACCGTGTATGAAAAGTTTTTTGCCCCGCTTTTTTACAAAAAAGCGGGCCGCCGGAGGCAACCTGAGAGCCCATTCTTACCGCTTCTGAAAAATGAAGTAAATCATTGAATTTTTTTGTTACATTGGGATTTTTTGTTGAACCATTCCAATTTTTTGCCGGTACATCTATATTTTTTGGAGAAACATTTGTATTGTTAATAGTGTCATTTCTATTCTTTGGAGAAACATCTGGATTTTTATTAGAAACTTTTCTATTTTCGAGAGGTTCATTTAGATTTTTATGAGACACATCTCTCTTTTTGTGAGACACATTTGGATTTTTAGTAGGATCATTTCTATATTTAATAGATACATTTAGATTTTTTGGCGGAGTATCCGTATTTGTTTTTTGATTATCTCCTTTTTCCACCTCTTCTTTTAGAATATTTTAAATTCCAGCCGTTTTTCTTGAATAATTCTTGAACTTCTTCTTCAATTAATTCTAGATAATCCTTTTTTTCTATTTCTGCCTGGTGGGATAATTCCTTCTGTGCTTTATACTTTTCTTCTAACAATTCGTTTGTATACATTCTTTCATCTCTTTTATAATTACCTGATCCAACAAAAGTTGATTTCTTCTTTGCTTTCTACCTCATCAAACTCATGATGATCGGCAGTTATTAACTGGGCCTTCTTTGCAGCCGCTTCAGCCAATGCAATTGAGTCCGCTAGTGATATCTTATAAGTTGCTTTCAATCTCCCCGCTTTTTTGAAGATCTTACTTTTAAGGCTGCTAATCACCTTTATTGGTAAATCCTGGATATTCTTTAAAACTTCTTCTGCTTTTTCTATGCCTTCTTCCCGATAGATGCCATAGTAAACTTCTAACAAATTTATTTTGTTCATAAATATTTTGCATGCGCCGCGTTTAGCATCTTCTAAAATGCGTTCTACTTTTTCTGCTCCTTCTTCATCTGCAAGAAAAGCAATCAACGCACATGCATCCAGGATGAAAATATCTTTCATTTTTCAAGTTCTTTTTCTTTCCGCTTTTGTTCAAAGTACGTCTTCGTATTGAAACGGCTTCCTTTCAATATTCCTCTTGCTTTTTTTATGCTGTCTTCTACAGGTCTAAGCAAGATGCCTTCGCCGGTTTCTAGCAGCTCAATCTGCTTGCCTTTAAATTTTCTGAGAATATGTTTTGGAAGGTTGATATGTTCACCCTCCACTACCAGGGTTTCCATAATGTTCCTCCTTTTAAGCTTAAGATAGAAATATAAGGTTTAAACCACTTATTGTCAACACATAAATCATAAAAATATTATTTTTGAATGAAAAGAAGGGTAATGAGAAAGGTTTCTGGACTTCCAAAAACTTTTCATACACGGTCAGTCTGTGTTGCATGGCTTCTGCCACTGTACCCCATTGTAATAATTTGTATTCCGTTCCCAAAGAAGGGTTTGTAATTTGGAATTTTGAATTTGGAATTTGTTTGTGATTTGGAATTTGGAATTTGTAATTTTTATCTTTTCTTCTCTTCCTTAGTGTCTCTTCGTGTTCCTTCGCGGCTAACCATCATTTTTCGATTTGAAATAGAGGTCTACAAGCAGTTGAACGGCGTCCCGCATTTCAGGATGCTGACGATCGATAATCGCCGGGTCGCAATCCGACTTTATATATTCATATGCGATTTCATAGGGAAGATAGAAAAACTCATCTAAGTTCAAGTACTCCTTTGCCCTTTCCAATGCCCGGGGTATGATTTTCAAATCTCCTGTGCGAAAAGCGGCCCTGAACAATTGTCGTGAAGCAGAGTCAACGATTTGCTTTGACTCTTTACTTAAATATTCAAATATTTTGTCAATTACTTTATCCAACTGAGCAACCCGCATTTCCGCGGCATTTTCTTTAAATTTATCATCTTGATCCGGGGCCTCTTGAATTTTTGTTAAGATATCCTGCCAGACCTGGTCCCTTTCTTCCTTTGTTTGATACCACGTGGAAAAAAACTCCAGCAAATAGAGAATCAGGCCCCGGCTGGCCCTGGAATGATTCATCTGGTGCCAGATCCTGAATAAACGTTCAGGGATAATATATACCGTTTTCTTTTGCCTTCGTTGTTCCTTTCTTACATAACCTGCTTTTTCCAGGCGGCTCACCACCGTGCGTACGGTTTTGGCTTCCATCCTGGCTTCCTTTGCCAGTTCCGTAGGAGTACAGCCTTCAGGCAGCAAAGCCATTGTCTCGATAATTTTCCCTTCTTGCTCACCGATATCCTTCATCCGGTCCTGGTAAAAAGGCGTGATTTTATCAAGCAACTGGGTCAGTTCGGTCTGTATATCGGTAATTGCCTGGTAAGATACCAGATCATACAACATGATGGTAAGCCTGGGATTGCCGCCGGTGAAATGGTAAAGGGCTTGCAGCCTGGAACGGTATTCTTCCAGGTAAGCCTGGAAATCCTTGTTGTCTTCGTATGCAGCAAGTTTTTGCAGCATTTCAAGCTGTTCCCTTTGTGACAACTCCGCAAGGAAATGGACCTGGAAAAATTCGAAAAGCGGTTCATCTTCTTTTGTTACTGCATCTAAATACGTGGGTGATGTACAAACGGTCACCAGCCATTCTTCTTCAATCAGGATTTTTCTTAACAAATGGACTTGTGATTTGTCTTTGATCTGGCGCTCCAGGATGCGGTTGATGTTTTCAATCAGAAAAAGAAGGCCGGTTTTTCTTGACCTGTGGAATTTCCGGAAAGCATCCAGGACCAGGTCTGTTACCCTGGCATCATCGCTGTCATACCGCACCCGGCTGTAAACGTTGTTAAGTTCCTTATCCCCGGTTCCATTGGCCAGGATGTTCAGTGCTTCCAACAGCAGGTCGGATATCCTGGTAATGCTGTAGGATTCTTCAGGGAAAACAATAGGAAACCATTTGGCGTTGAGTTGGGTAGTGTTTGAAACCCTGTAGGCGATGAGAATCAGAACATGAGTTTTACCGATACCCCTGGGACCGATAAGGAGGTAATGCTGCCGGGAAACGCCGGGCTGCCATTGGGCGAGGCGCTCTAAAATCCCTTGCAATAAATGTTCCCTGGCAACCAATATGGCTTCCAGACTTTGGGGAGAGGTGCGCTGCGGCCTGTAATGAAGAATCTTTTTTACCAAATTTTATTCTCCTTGAAAACCATACCGGGTTTTCCACCACTCAATTATAGGCAACAAAATTGTTGCGCAACAATTTTGTTGCCTTTGGGATTATAAAACAAAAATCCTTCCATTTCAACCGTTGAGTGAAATTTTCTGTAATTTTAGCCGCGAATACATTTACAAGGCGGTAAAAACCACGAAGGCATTTACAATGCGGTACAAAGCACGAAGAGAAGAAAATAATAAACCGATTGAATGGTTGACAGATTTATTAAATAGGTTTATCATAAAAGCTGCAGGAGGTCAATGTATAGGTAATGTCAATTTTACGCTGGTTTCGAATCAGGACCTGGAAAAAACGGATTACCTGGGATGATGCCCTGCGAAATGCAAAACGCCTCCTGGAACAGGTTCAAAATCATCAAAAAGAAACAGGCTGGATGCCGGATGTGGTGATCGGCCTGGGCCGCAGTGGAGGAATCTGGGGCGGATGGCTGGCAGGAAACCTGGGAACCCTGCCCTTTGCTGTGATCGACGATAAATACGAATCAAAAGAAAAAGGCATAAATGTGAGCTTCCCCGCAGGAAAAGAAATATTATCTGCTGTCCGCAGCACTTACCCGGATAAAAAACGCATACTCATCGTAGAAGGTGCAAGCTCAACAGGAAAAACACCGGCAAAATTCCAGGAAGATTTTTCACAAATGCTTAACGACTGTGATGTGAAATTCGCAGTGCTTTATAAGAACCCCGCAGCAGTATTTGATATTGAATTTGCCGGCAAGATCGGCCCGGAACCCTGGCCGGATAAATTCCCCTGGCACTTTTCCAACCTTTACCGCCCCTACTTACGAGATATTTTTAAACCTCGCAGGAAATAACTATAAATCTTTTCCTTCTTATTAAAGTTAATCTCTCCTACCGCACGGGCACTCTATAAAAACTGCTGCCCTCCGTGCGGATCTACTAAACCCTATTTTTATCTCCAGGATGGACATAAAAACTAAAAAACTTTAAGTATGTCCATCCTGAACTCCTATTAGAACTCTAAAAGAACTTTTTTTGCCTCCGGCGGCCAAAAACCTTTTTGAAAAAAGGTTTCTGGACTTCCAAAAACTTTTCATACACAGTCAGCCAGTGTTACAGGGCTTCAGTCTTCCTACCCCATTGGAACCATTTTATTTCTTATCTTCTTCGTGTCCTTCGTGTTCCTTCGTGGCTTTCTTTTCTTTTATTACCCGGAAACCCGTGTACTGGGATTGAGGCTTGACTTCAGATTGGGTATCATTGGACCGCTCCGCCGAACCACCGCAGGCCTTGCCTTTGCCCTCTTCCTCTTCTACCCACTCGGCCGCATTGCCGCCCAGGTCAAATACCGGGTCATTCCCAGCCACTTTGAAACTACCAACCGGCTTCAAAAGTACCGGCTTGTCACCGTACTTTTTTAACTCTTTTAGCAGATTCTTGTAGTCTTCAGGACTCAACGTATACCCGGCCCAGTAATCAAAGGTATTACCCGATCGGCTGGAATAAAAGGTCTTAACTTCATCCTTTTTGGGTAACCGGTACGATTCCCCTGTTTTTTGATTCAACCATTCGACGTACTGCTTTGCCTTTTCAAAGGTAATACCGGTAACCGGGTAATTTTCCGTTCCTTTTTCAAATTTATAATCGCTGTCAAACGCCGCCCACTGCGCCCGCGTCACCTCGAACCGGCCAATCATCTTCTTTTGGTATTCCACTACTTCCGGGATCAGCACACTATTCTTTTCCACACCATATAAACCGTTGACTTTCCCGATCTTTAAGTATGTTTCCAGTTTATCCAGGGGGCTGCCTTTTTTCAACGATTCGTTTTTTTCTTCGTGGTTTTTTAACAGGTATTTTTCAAACCAACGGACTTCTTCGTTGAGTTTCCGGCGAATATGGCCCAGTTCCCTGGGGCCGTGGCCGGCATTGGGAAACGAAATAAACCGTACCGGCGCTTTACCGATTATCTGCAGCGCCCGGTAATACTGCCAACCCTGTTCATAAGGAACATTACGGTCCTTAGTGCCATGGAATATCAGCGTGGGAGTCGTCACCTTTTTCAATTGAAACAGCGGCGATTTCTTAATATAATGGTCCAAATTGTCCCAGGGGGGACCGCCAAAGTAATAATTATCAAACGACACCCCAAAGGCACAATTGGCATAATCACTGATCCAGTTGACATCACCGGCACCCAGGCTGGCTGCTTTGTACCGGTTGGTATGAACGATTAACCCTGTGCCCAGGATGGCACCGTTACTCCAACCGATAATTCCCATTTTATTTTCATCCACCAAGCCCTGGGCAATCAACATATCCACGCCTTTTTCAATATCCGGGATTTCATATTCGTAATAATGTCCGGCAATGGATTCGCCGAATTCCAGNNAAATGGATGGGCCTGCCCACGTTATTTGCGAAAAAATCCATGTCCGCACCATGGGGACCGCCGTGAATCATCACCAGCAGGGGGTATTTTTTACCCTTTTCGTATTTGTAAGGATAATGGAGAATACCTTCCACTGTATCATCCCTGGCACCCTTCCACGTGAGGACCTCCCGTTTGGACAGGGGCTTTTTGAATAACGGAGATTTAATATCCATGACTTCGAACGTTCTAATGAATTGATCTCCTTTTAACTCTGCCAGGTAGTAACGAGATGGCTGCGAAGAGGTTGAATAATTATAAATCATGGTTTTACCATTCTCAGCCAATTGCAAGGACCTGATATTCTTTTGTATGTCGCCCCGGATCCATTTCTTTTTCCAGGTGTCTCCCTTTTTAATGTACCTGGCATATTTGAAATAAACCCCATTGAGAAGCGGCGCGATAAAACCATCGTTTGTGGCCGTGATTCTCCACGTAGACCGTTCCCACTGGAGGTCTACTTCTTTGAATTTACCGGTGGCCAGCGGATACCAGTAAACCTTCAGGATACTGGCCATGACGTATTTGGAATGCGTGGTGTGATCGACACCCGCATAAAACCCGGTGTTGTCTTTTGCCCAAACGAATTGACCGCTGGGTCTTAACTTAAAACCGGCAAAAAGCTCTTTGGTTTCACCGGATGCCAGGTTCATTAAAT
>WVZO01000691.1:752-9224 GCA_011772425.1 Candidatus Aminicenantota bacterium | reverse complement strand
GTTTTCCCCTGTTTTCCCTTATTTGCCAAAGTAATTTTTTGGCCTGAGAAGAGTCATAAAAAAGCAGCTCTTGAAAAAAATGGAAGTATCATATAAAATGTAATTCATTAGCGGTTTTTTGGAACTTATGCTGTAGACAGTGATGAATACGTAAATACAGGAGGCAAACCCGGAATGAACATCAGCATAAAAAAGTATATAGATGTGGAAAGATTGCTTAAAATCGGTATTTTCCTGCTTTTATTTTTACTTTTAACAGGGAATCTGGTTACTCTTTCTTACGGGATAGAGAGCTTGAATTTAATGAGGGTTTTCTCAGGTGATGAAGCCAGTGCCGTAAACAGGGTTCTGAGGAACCTGGAGCATAATGATTTAAATCCCCGGGGATTTTACAATTATGGATACGTATACCATACCGCCGGTTTTTATTTGCTTAAAACGTTAAACTTTTTTGGTTTTAAAGTAGATGCAATGCTTGCAGCCCTGGCGTTTCGAGTTCTTTCATTGCTTTTTTATGTCCTGTCCGGACTTTTCGTGTATAAGATTTTTACCACATGTTTTAGGGGTGACAAAATACTCGGCTTAATTTCGGTGTTGGTTCTTCTAAGTACTCCCAAATTATCCTATTGGAGTACGCTGACACACCCGGACTCCCTGCAAATGCTCCTGGTTATACTGGCTGTATATATTGTTTTTTCAAAACATAACACTTTGCATCTTTTCCTGGGGTCAGCCGCAGCCGGTTTGGCATTCGGGACAAAATACTCCGGCGCCTTTATCCTTCCTTTTTTGTTTTTTCCTTACTTATTCGGATTCTTAAACACCTCATCTAAAAATACGAAAGCCTGGATGAAACTCCTGGCTGTGGTACTGATTGCAATTCTAATCTTTCTGTCCGTATGGCTCCTCACGAATCCGTATGTATTAAGCAATTTTGATGAGTTTCAAAAGGATTTTTCCTTTGAAAGGGGACATGTTAGCCGGGGGCATGGAAAGGCTGAAGAGGCTAATCCTTTCCTGTGGTTAGTTCTATTAATAGAGGAATTGGGATTTCTTTATAATATTGTCCTTGCAGGAATAGGAATGGTTATGGTGAGTTTGTTAATTATCAATAGAAAATATGGCTTTAAAAAGCTTATCAATGAATCCGTCAATATAAACATATTGACCTTGATACTATACGGCGGGGTTGCTTTTATATACTTGATGTTAACCGTCAACATGCGGCGGCCCAGATATTTTTTTCATACTTTGCCCTTTATCATTATTATTGGTATATATGGCTGTCAGAAGCTTGGTTCCCTGTTCTCCAAAAAATGGGTAAAGCATTCGATCGCTGCTGTTCTCCTGGTTCTGGTCTCCTTTCAGACGATGAATGTAATCGCCCAGGTCTCAACAGCCACGAAAAAGTATGAGCATGAATACATAAAGGCAGGAGAATTCCTGGCTGAAAGCGAGAATACTGACGTAAAAATTCTTGCGGACAGCTACAGCTATGTGCCTCCGAAGTTTAAATCCGTACGGTTCATTTGGGGGATAGATGAAGAAAAAATAAAAAAGTATGAACCGGATATAATTATTCTTAATGCCAGGGTCACAGGAAAAAGGGCATGGAAGAAGTCCTACTCATCATTTAAGAACCTGGTATTTAGAAAGGGCTCATTGGACAATTGGGGAAAAAGTTACCGCTGCCTTATGAAATTGTTTTCCCCGGGGAGTGATTGGGTGAACATCTATGAAACGGAAAATATGGTTATTTTGAAAAAGTAGGTTCTGCCCACCCCAACTTATGCTTTATTCCCATAAGCTATCCAGTATATATATCCTGCATCAAAGGAAAAGTCGGGATAATTCGCTTTTTCCCGCTGAACTTGAAACTGTGTTGTGGTAATGGAAGTCACTCTTGCGATTCGCCCGGCCTCATCTACCGTTGTGACGATTTTGGGGGCGTTTGTATATGCAGTCCCAAAATAAATTATTTGCCACTGCTGAGTGATATTGGTTTTACTTGCACAAATATAAGGGTTGGCCACATCACCCAATTCCGAAAGCCTGGCCCTGGAGACACTTCCTGAATTCAAATTATCTGCGTTTCGATAAAAACTGCCTTCCTGACCATCCAGCTTATCCGCGTCCAAACCGCTGCCGCTGCCGTCTACGGTTTTAATTAATGTTAGTAAATCACTTGCTGAGAGTCTTGCTGATGGAATTGTCCCTGAATTAAGGTTACTGGCATTACGGTAATAGCTTCCTTCCTGATTGTCCAGCTTATCCGCATCCAATCCACTGCCGCTGCCATCGACAGTTTTGATCAATGTTAATAAATCACTTGCTGATAACCTCGCCTGTGGAACAGTTCCGGCATTCAAATTTGAAGCATTCTGATAATAGGAACCATCCTGGCCGTCTAATTTATCCGCATCCAATCCACTGCCGCTGCCATCGACAGTTTTGATCAATGTTAATAAATCACTNNTTGATCAATGTTAATAAATCACTTGCTGATAACCTCGCCTGTGGAACAGTTCCGGCATTCAAGTTTGAAGCATTCCGGTAATAACTCCCTTCCTGCCCATCCAATATGTCCGCATCCAATCCGCTGCCGCTGCCGTCTACGGTCTTAATTAAATTTAACAAATCACCGGCGGTCAACTCACCGATGTTATCCCAACTGCTTCCATTGTACCGTTTTAATTGATTGGGAGTGGCAGAAGTATCCAACCACACTTCGCCGGTTCCAGGATCAGCTGGGACCGTATCGCTGGCCCATAGTTTTTTTATGTCATTGGCATCCTGGTACGTAAATACATCGTCTAATTCAAAAAACGCCATGTTATTCCTCCTTTTTTTTAGCCACGAAGTTACACGTAGTGGCACAAAGGATTATTTAAAAGAATTTTTTTCTTCGTGTTTCTTCGTGTATATTCGTGGCTAATAAATTTCAATACAATACTTTGCCATAATCGGTGCCGTTGCTGAAATAGCCGGTGTTCCTGTCTGCCAGGTAACCGTAATTCCGGCTGAATTCATCGCTGTCGCTCCATTTGGGCGGCAGGGTTTCCGGCACCCAGTCACGATCTCCCAGTACAAACATACCGCCGGTCATGGACGTGATGTCCACTGCCTCCACCTGGACAATGTCTGCTAAAAAGTCGATGTTAACCCGGCGAATTTGATATTTCCGCTTGTTCACATGGATGGCAGCAGGGTGGGTGATTTCTATGATGTCGGAGATATCCAGTCCCACATATTCGCATAAAGGAAGAGTGAGTTGAGCGATGCGCCGGGGATTTTTCCGCTGGATGACAAACCGCTGTACCACATCAACCGCTGCATCATCGTCCGATACATACCTTAAATCCAGGGCTTCGTTTCGATTGTAAAATTCTCCCCAGTTTTCAATGGAACTTTCCTTGGTGTATACGGGTGTTTTCTGGAAATTTTCTTCAGCGAAATTATACTTATACATGTACTTTACTTTATTCCTGATCTCTTCGGGCAGTTCGTCCAGTTGAAATTCTACGACCTGCTTTTCGGTAAAACTTTTTTGCGGTATCAATGCGGACCATTTCAATAACGAAATCATAATTTCATTTCCTTTGCCGATATAAAAATCGCAGTCAAAGCTGAAACAGAAATCCACCAGCACATCGTTGAGGTTCTGTTGGTTATCGATGACTGCCGCGATTTTGTAGTTCCTGGCATTCATAATTTCCTGTGCGGTATTCATGCCTTCCGTGCTATAACCCATGGAGATATGGGGACTGTCGATGAGATTCTTGAGGGCATCGATGGGGTCTTCCATCAGGTTGGAGCTGCCGTCCATTTTTCCTTTGACATTGACATAGACAAAATCCCCTGCCGAGGTGCATTGTACATACGCTTTCCCATCGGCGTTATTATCCAGGGAAGCACCAACAATGGGGGTCCCGTCTTCCTTGTAAGCGGCATTATCCACCAGTTCTTTGCAGTGATGGCCTGCCAGTAAAAAAGTATTGGTATTTACCCGCCAGCATTTGACCGCTCCCGCTTCCGCGGATACATGTCCATAGATAATGGGTATGGATTGGCCTTCGGCTTTTTCTGCCAT
Source organism: Candidatus Aminicenantota bacterium (assembly GCA_011772425.1). Classification (GTDB taxonomy): domain Bacteria; phylum Acidobacteriota; class Aminicenantia; order UBA2199; family UBA2199; genus JAKAGC01. The sequence continues at coordinate 5,134 of WVZO01000691.1, read as the reverse complement.
GTTGGGGTAATCATCCTTTGTCATAATACCCGGCACCAGGATATCCAGCCCGGACAATTTGTCATTGATGAAGACAACAAAGGTGTCTTCCTGGAATTGCCACTTTTCAACGGTCCCGGTGTAGATCAATTGATCGTCTTCGCTAAAGAGTTCCACTTTCTTGCCCACGATAAACCGGTTGATGCCGGACATCATGGTCCTGAAAAACCGGTCCGTATCATTGAGCTCAATGGACATGCCGGATACTTCATAGGATTTATCTTCGCCGATGTTGCGGCTCAGCGATGAGATGGAAATAATTTTATTCTGCCAGTTGCCGCTGCTGTCCTGCAAATTGGCGGTTGCCAACAACAGGTCACCAATGGGAAATTGACATTTGACTTTTATTGTCATTTTGGGTTCTCCATGAAATTGACCGATGCATTCCAGTAGTTGGTGTAGACATGGGTGTAAGTGGAAAAATCAACGATGCCGTAATACAGGTCGCCGCTTGATCCGTTGGGCAGGAAACAGATGTAATCGCTTTCCGATATCGATTCGAAGTTTTCTTTTTGTGTATCGGTCATGCCGTCAAACTCCAGGTCGAATCCTTTGCGGATGAACCGGGTTTTCCGGTAAACCTGGCCGGAGGTAGTTTGTTTGGAATTTCGATTGATTTCCCGGGTATAGGAATAATTCCATTTGAAGTTCCGGTCGAATTCATAGGATGACCCGATAAGATAGATTTCTCCTACCTGGATATAGTCACCGGAGGTTTTTTGCAGCCTCAGGCGGTAGTACTGGTAATTCCAGTTTACCTCGATAAATCCTTTGCCAGGATCAACGGCCTGGCTCTGGGCCGTGGTGGGAAAATTATCGGCAGAGGCTTCCAGGTAGAAGGTATCCCCGGATTCCAGGTTGTGATTCAGCACCACCATGCCTTTGATTGCTGTCGTTGAATCGAAACTCATTTGAATGATGTTTTCATTGATCCCGGTGCTTCGCCACACCACGCCCTGGTTTTTATTGACCAGGTACTCTTTCTCAAACCCCTCTGCCTCCGAAGAGACAGAGAGGGTTGAGTTTGTAATTAAGTTGTTGTAAAAGATTTTTCCGTTACTCATTTTAGTGTGCCACCTTTCTTATTAAATTTTGTACGCCATATTTATTACCTTTTATGGCGGTCATAAAATCTTTGACTGCTTCTTCACCATTCTCCGATTGGATGGTGATATGTTCAAACACGATGTCACCGTCCCGTGCCGCGGGCCGACTGTCCGACAGGTTCATGCGCCGGATGGGAGTGGCCTGGATGCTGCGGGTCTCTTCCGGTGTCCATACGTTGATATCGCTCATGACAGAGGAGTATTTTTTATCCAGGTTATTGGCGGTATCGATCAAATCGCGGCCCAGGATTTCATTGACTTCTTCCAGGGAGTATTTCCACTTGCCGGTTTCGATGACGATGGAGTGGCTGCTCATTTTATCGGTATACACCTTATCCAGGTTAGCAATGGCCGCCGGGAGTTTATTTTTAATCTGCCCTTCCACATCATCCAGGTGGTGGCTCCATTTTCCTGTCTCTGAGCTAATATTTTTAAATGTTCCTTCAGCCTTCTGAGACAATTGTTCCAATCCATTTTTCAGGTTTTCTTTAAACTGGGCTTCAATCCCGAAAAGGCTGGTACTCCATTCCCCGGTTTTTTCGTCAGCATTACCAAAGGCACCCTCCGCCGCCTGACGAACCTGGTTCAATCCATCCGGCAAACCTCCTCTAATCTGCCCTTCAACTCCACGTAGACTGTCACTTAACCTTCCTGTATCTGCGTTGATATCCGCAAAGATTCCTCCTACGGTTCCGCCAGCCTGCTCCGAGGCATAGGGAATATCACCACCCAATAGTCTCACCAATTGCTCCAGCAATGCCACCATTTTTTCCCCGGCAGGCAGGAACACATCCATATTGATGCCATATTGCTCCGCCTGTTTAACTAATGCCAGGGTTCCTTCCTCTACTTCCATTTTATTTTGTGTAGCATACCATACTTGTTTTGCCAGCAAAGGAGCCAGAGCCTGGAGCGCTTCTTTTTCATGCTCCCCGCTTTCGGTGAGCTGATTATAAAAATCTATGGTATCTTTCTGGAATGTTTTAAACAACTCATCCGTTAAATACCCGGTATTGGCAAAACTCTCAAGCATTTTTTGCGCACCTGAAATACTCGTCATTACTTCTTCGTTGTCACTCACAAACTGTTTCAATCCCAATAACTCCGAAAGAATCCCCTCCTCATAATTACCGACTTCCTGTATATTCAACAGCGCCTCAAGTTGTGTCCCCATCAGGGTAACAATCTCTATCATTGATTTTCCTTCCGATTGCAAGGCACTCATAAAACCCGCGGCATATTCCTGCGCTTTAGCAAAGCTCTCCTCGCTTGACAACTCCGCGAATTCCTCCTTTAATTCCTTTAATTCTTCTTTGGCTTCTCTCATTTCATCTGTTCCCTTATCCAATTCCAAAATTTTCTCTTCGGCTTCAATGATTTTCGCTGCAACATCTCCGGCCCCCTTGACATAATCTCCTAAGCCGGCAATACCGGCGGTTAGTTGGGTATTTATATATTCGAAAACTTCCGGGATTTTTACTCCCTCTTCTCTCAATTTTTTTGCTTTATCAATTATTTCCAGCATTGCCATGGAACCATGTGTCCCGAATTCATCCGCTCTTTTTACTAACTCCGAAAACGCATCGCCAACTTGACTTACCAGCTCAGCAGCCTGGTTCTTCGCACTTATGAGAGAAAGATATCTCTGGGCCTGATCCTCCGCATCATCATCCCGCTTTCCTCTTTCATCCCTTCCCGGGCCTCTGTCATCTCTATCTTTCTTCTTTTCTTCATCCCAGGCTTTCTTTTTCGCCAAATATTTCTCAGTTTTCTCAATTAACGTATCAGTCACTTTTGATACTTCCTCCGCCCATACTCTGAAGTCCGATGAATCCAGGAGGTTGGCGCCTTTAATAAACTCGTCCAATAATTCTCGATAGGCCTTTTGAGTTGATTTCATTTCTTTGGCCAATTTCCCAAAGCTTGTTCTCATTGCCTCGGTAACACCCGGCAGTCCGACCAATGCACGCTTCGCCGCTGCTCCCCAGTCCTTTTCGAATAACTTGACCAAAGACCCAATTACTTGAAAAACTCCAGTTATTATATTTTCCGGTTTAGTGGATGCAATTCCTAAAGCTATATTCGTCACGCCTTCCATAATCCCGACAATATTCTTCATCGTTTTGGCTGTTTCGCCTTCCAACTCGCCCAATAATTCCTTAAACTTCTCGAAAAACGTTAGTGACAATTTGAGTTTCTTTTCTTGCGTGTCCCAGGCCTCACTCCACTTTTTCCCCGTATCTTCTGCTTTAAGTGAAATTGCCGGTAATACAACACCAATTTGTAATAATGTCAGCCGCAGCGTTTCATATATCGTATTTATGCCTTCAACCGATGCCACCCACTCCATTGTTTTCGTTGATAAAGTTCCCGTTTTGATTGCCAAACTCTCTAAGTCTTCAGGGACATCAATTTTAAGCTTTTCATACTTATCAAGTAGTTGCTGAATCGTATCTCTTATCAAATAGTTTCGTAAAATTACCGCATCTTCAGCATTACTCACTAAATTGTAAGTGGCGATAATCCTGTTCATTACTGTATCAATCCCACTTAAGGCATCCACTACTCTTTCGATATTCGCAATTGAATTGTTGTAGTTAAAGTTAAAATTACAAATGATCTCGTTACTCATTTTTATACCTCCAACTTACGGCCAAAAGATACCTTAATTGGCCATAAAATGCTTCCGCTGTTTTCCCCTGCTTTCCTCCATTTGCCAAAGAAAAAAAAGGAAAACAGGAAAAACGGCACGGCGGCAGGAAACCGGCCGGAAATAACCCGCTTACATGGTTTCCTGGTCTTTCTCGATACCGGTTTACCATCTGCCACCTGCCTTTATTCCTTATTAATTATCGTCTGTTCCGATTCCTCTTCTCTTCCTGCTTCTCATACTCGATATTGTGAAGAGTAACATGAATCATGTTTAACTTCCTGACAAACCGCATTCGCTCATCCAAACCCATGTCTAACTCCTCCACAAATCTCCTGAGTAAGCCGGAATTAATGCTTAACTCATTCACGGCCCGGAAATAAAAACTCAGGACAAATTTGTTCTCCTCTGACAGCTCAGCCCAATGGCGCTCAGACCGGTCTTCCCAGTCCCGCCACCAATCCTGCCAGGCTGTCAGGTATTGGACAAATTTTCCGTATCCTCCGGTACAAAATTCTCCGGGTCTAAGGCAACCTTAATAAACCACCCGGAAAACATCACCGCTTCGTTCTCATTTTCCTCTTCAT
>WVZO01000691.1:346-680 GCA_011772425.1 Candidatus Aminicenantota bacterium | reverse complement strand
CCCGCTTCTTCTCCGGGTCTTCTACTTCGATCTTTTGATGGGTCTTCTTGTCGAATTTGATAGAAGTGTACTTGTTCCTGGCTTTGCGCAAATCCGCCTGGGTCAACGGTTTAATTTTGAATTTGTACTCCGGGTTCTCGGGAAGATCAAACCATTTGCCTTCTTCTTCCACGTTGTCAAATTCACTTAATATTAGTTTCATTTTCTTTCTCCTTGTTTTTTAGCCACAGAGGACACAGAGAGTTTTCGAATCATTTTATTCCCTGCTCTCTGCGCCCTGTCTGTGCCCTGCGCTTTGCTCCTTACCCACTCTTTAAGAAGATGGATAACCGCT
>WVZO01000691.1:0-196 GCA_011772425.1 Candidatus Aminicenantota bacterium | reverse complement strand
TAACCCGCATCTTCTTGTAATCCCTGTCTTTAAAGGCATTGAAATACGCTGCCGTGGCAGTCTCCTTCTTGGGGAAAGTGAGGGTAATGTCTACCACAGGTGCGGTTTTTTCCACCGGCTCAGTGATGCAGTCACTGCCGGCTGTGACAGGTAACCCTTCAAAACCGCGGGTAATGGCAATGTCGATGCCGGAAGG
>WVZO01000469.1 GCA_011772425.1 Candidatus Aminicenantota bacterium | reverse complement strand
TTTTAGTTTTTATGTCCATCCTGTAGATCTGAGTAGTGGTTAGTATATCCGCACGGAGGGCAATAGGTGTTTCATAGTGCCCGTGCGGTAGGAGAGTTCTTCGATCTTTTACGTTTGTTTTCGGGTTGCCTGGTTTGCTGGGAAATAGAAAAAATCCAAATTTCAAAGTTCCGTCCCTGGATTTGTCGCTTTTCTTATCCATATCCTCAATGGTTTTTCCTGCAAAATGCCAAACGCTTACATTATCACACCGTCGCTCTTCAGCAGAGGAATTTTATTTCAAATCTTCGACATGGAGTTCCCACATTTCTTCATCTTCGTTTTCAACGATGTAATAGAGCCTGTCCCGGTAGGCGCAGTAGGTATGAAATCCCTCGTAAAACCCGGATGGTATCAAGCATTCTCTCAACGTCTTCCCTTTTAAATCCGTGACAATCACCTGGTTTCTCTCATTCCCGGGGGCCTGGGTGATAAAATACATTTTGTTATCGGAAATCAGGATATTGTCGAAGGCTGGAAAATATTCAGGGAAAATATAGTTAAACATTTTTTCCCACTTTTTCCATCCGGGAGATTCCCGTTGTCTTTGAAGCATCATCTCTTTAAATTCCTTTGTGATTTTAATCTTTTTGTATTTTTTACTTACCTCATAGAGCTTATTTCCTTTGCTGTCGAATACCATGAAGAAGAATCCTTTGGTAGTATCTCCAATATAGATTCGATCTTTATATACATTGTGATATACATAATCTCTCAGTAATAGCATATCCTGTTTACCTTTGGTCCCGGAATGGTAATAAACAATCTGTCCCAATGTACCTTCGTAAATCGTTTTGGGATTTTTAAGATTTTCATCATAAAGATTTATTTTCTGCCCTTCTTTCCCGGCATTGGAACCGATAAAATTTTTGCCCACCGGTAGAAAATTTATTATGAAGGGAGTGATCCTGTATTCCTTGATAAATTTTCCATCATGGGAGAAGATCACTTGTTTTGCCAGAGTATTGACAACTAATTTATCGGGAAAAACCTCCATCTCTGCACGGAATTTAAACTCAGATGGTCCCGCTCCCTCTTTGCCAAACTGTTTGAGATGCTTAACATCCTTTAATGAATAAATATGGATGGTAAAATGTTCTTTAATGAAAATTCGATCTCCGTATATCCCAATAGTCGGATTTTTCATCACTTCGGGCAAATCAGCCAGTTTTTTTGGAAAAATAAGGCTCGATAGCACCAATATCAAAACAGGTATAAACCATTTCATTTTTCTCATATTTCCTCTACTACACTCAGTTGATTTGATGATTTTCCAAATAGCTCAAAAACTCCTCGACTTCATCTTTATTCCTGGTGTATGGATGGTCAAAAATCTTTGAATAGCCTGATGGTAATACCTTTAACTTTCTATTATGAAAAATAATTTTAAAGTAAAAATCACCAGTTGTCAATAGAAAATATCAAATTCTTACAAATTCCTCCATGTGAAGATGGAAAAGGTGCCAGCCAAGAAATCCGAAACAAAGGGGCGTCCTTCGGACATGTTTAAAGCGCCTGCGGCGATTTAAACTCGCCCGAAGGGCACCTTATCTCTCGTACCGCACGGGCACTCTAAAAAAAACTTCTGCCCTCCGTGCGGATCTACTAACCCCTATTTTTATCTACAGGATGGACATAAAAAACTAAAAAGACTTAAAAACTTTATGGATGTCCATCCTGAAACTCCTATAAAACTCTATCAGAACTTTTTGCCTCCGGCGGCCAGGGGCTCTTTTGAAAAACCGCCCCTGGACCCCGCAAAACTTTTGTAAAAGCCCCCCTGGTTAAAACTATTAATCTTTCTTCCACTTAGGAACACCGCGGCCGGGGGTCCAAGGTGCTCCGGCTGCTTCCAATTTTTCTTCCAGTTTCTTCAAGTCCGTCTCAATCACCTGCCTCAACTCCTCCAGTAACTTCTCAAATTCATCAGCAGCAATATCATAATTGCGTTTCGTCGTATTGGTGATACCGGTTGTCGCGTCCACCTGCGCACCGACTCGATCCATCAACGACGGGGACCTGGGTTCATTGCGGTTGTAGAGAGTGGGATCGCCATAGATTTTCATCCCGATATCCAACAGGCGTTTTTCCAGGGCGCGAGCTTCATCACCCCATCGCGGGTCTGCTTTAGGGGTGTCCAACAATGCTTTTTTTATGAACTTCAAACGCCTACGCGCTTCATTGGCTGCAGCATTTGCCCCTTCCATAACCCGCTGCAATTCCCCGGCTTTTTCCTGGAACGCCAGCACCGCTTCACGGTCTTTGGCAGGCAGGCTTTGTAAACCCAACGACTCCACCGTAAACGTTTGAGGTTTTCCTAATTAAAACCCCGTCTACCCGTTTAGCTATGCTGACACTGAAGGTACCGGGAACTACCAACGGCCCTTTGGGTGGACGGTCCCAGGGGTCTACATCTTTGGGCTTAACAAGTTTTGTCGGTTCTACCCCCGGATACCGCAAATCCCAGGTAACCCGGTGGAACCCTTTGATAATGGGACCGGTAATACGCCGCACCACCTGGCCGGTTTTATCCTTCACTGTCAGGATGATGGCGGGCTTTTCCCCACGATCTTCTTTACGCACAACATCCCAGCCGGGGAAAGCAATCGATTTTCCCTGTTTCTCCAGTTTTTTCTCTGCTTCCCGTCGAAGCTGTTTGCGGGTTTTCAAAGAATCTTTCAAGTAGTAAGTAAAAACAGCCCCAAAGGGAGGATTGGGAGCAATGAAAAAATCATCCCCCTGGAATCCTTTGCTTTCCAGATTAATCGGTTTCCGTGGAATATACATGAGTGCTTTTTTTACCGGGAAAAGCACGGCTTCTTCTTCCAGGACCTCCGGGTTCACATGCCGCAAAGGAGTATAATCGTCTAAAATAAAAAATCCCCGACCAAAAGATGCCCCCACCAGATCGTTTTCCCTTCTCTGGATTTCAATATCACGGAAGGGAATCGGAGGAACACCACCGGTGAGTTGTATCCAATGCGTGCCGCTGTCCACTGTGAAAAATACACCGAATTCCGTCCCGATAAACAACAGGTTGGGTT
>WVZO01000556.1 GCA_011772425.1 Candidatus Aminicenantota bacterium | reverse complement strand
GACCTTGCAGGAGGTAGACTTCCATCGTCGGATTTTGGCGAGAATGCGGCGTGGTGGTGGATTTTGGGTTTTATTGGCAATTGATCTTACACAGTTTTGCTGCTATAATGTTTGGATGCTTTAGGAGGCTATGGTGAAAATGAAAAAATTATTTATTTGCATTACAATTCTGCTTTCCATTCCTATTTTTGCCAGTGAATTTAAAGGTAGATGTGTCTCTGTTGTTGAGGGAGATATCGTGATGGTTATGAGAGAGGGGCGTGAGATAAAAATCCAATTGTGGGGGATTGATTGTCCTGAAATAGAGCAACCTTTTGGAAAAAAAGCGAAGGAATTTACCACGTCGCTGATTTTGGGAAAAACGGTAAAAGTAGTGACACAAGACCGGTGGAAGTTCGATCTTCCACAAGCTAAATTATACCTGGACAAAACTTATATCAACCTAGAAATTGTCAAAGTGGGTTTGGCATGGTATCATTACTGGCTTGCCCCGTATGAATCTGACCTGGATAGTGCGGAGAAAGAAGCCCAAGAGAAAAAGCGTGGACTGTGGCAGACTCCGTTTCCGGTTCCCCCATGGAACTGGCGGATAGGAAAGAGAAGTGGCAAAGTGACAGATCCGGGAAAAGACTGGGTTTTTATTGTCCGGCGTGACAAGAGATACCATCGTTATTCCTGCAAATATGTGAGATACAACATTATTCGGACTACGGTGCAAGGGGCAAAATTAATGGGTTTCACACCTTGTGAAGTATGTAAGCCGGAAAAGGAATAACAGGAAATCACTATTTTAGAAAATGGGGACACTCATTAGTAGGCAAAAGTCAAGAGTGTAGAGGAGTTTTTTTATTTGAATCTTATATCTCCAAAGAAAAAGTCGCTAGGCAAAGAAATCCAACCAGGTTCATTATGTCTAAAAGGAAAAGGGACAAAATGACCTATCTATTTATCAACTTCCTGGGAGATAGCTTCTATTAATCTTAAATCATAGTAAAGATTTTTCTCCAGCAGTCTAAAAGCATTTTGAAATAACATTAAATTTCTTTAAGTTCATGCTCCAGTTCTTCTTTAGAAAATTCAAACATCGGTATTTTTTCCTTTCCCGCAAGTTGCAAAAATTCAACTCTTGATATACCAATAATATTGGCAGCAGTTCCACTGGAAATCTGCCCCTGCGAATAAAGATACAGTGACACCCTCTCTGCTATCTCCCTTTCAATGATTTCTTCCTTTGTGTGCAGGGTTATTTTAGGGACTTTCGATTTTAGTGCTTCAACAAAAGTCATTTTTAGCCTCCGGGCATCCGGGCAAAATATAGAATAAAATTGCACTGTTGTCAATATCCTGGTAAATTATTCCGTAATAGAAAATGTTCCCAGGTAAAGAAATCTGATAAACTTGCCCGACGGGCACCTTTTTTAATTGTCAATTGTCAATTGTCAATTGGGAATTGTGAATTAGGATGCCGGAGATACGTAATAAGGGCCCACGATGAGTAGATTATTGGGCAAAACTGTTTACAGCAATTCGGCTTTGCTTCCAAATACCACCCGTTTAACCAACCCGTGCCCATAAGCACCCACTACCACAAGGCTGTCATGAGGAACATCGTAAAGATTCTCTTGCAATTTAGAATATAAATTATATAAGAGCTGCCGCTGCAAGTAAAGAGTTTATAAACGTTGAAAATTCAAATTTTCAATTGTATTTTGAAATTCGATAGTGGTATAATCTATTTCCAATAAAGATGAAAACAAAATTCACTTTTCTTACTCTTCTACTGGTTGTTTTGATATCAGGCGGCTTGCATTTAACCGTGGCAAAACAAACGCAGCCAAAGAAAAAAGCATCCCAATTCTGGTGGCAGGTGGAATTATGCATCGCAGTCGATGGTGAGTACTCTTATCGCACTGATAATAAAGGATTCAATGGTAATTATTCGTTCACTGCCCTGGTCCTGGGAAGCATGGATGAAGATGAAGATGATTTTATATTTCTCCAGGCTTATCAAGATATCCGGAACATGAAATGGAACGAGACAGCTTTTAACCAAAGCGGACGTTTTGAATTCAATCTGTCGGAAAAAATAAAACCGGATGTCACGGTCAATTACGTGTTCCATGAAAAAGGCAACCTTTCGTTTGATTTTGATTTCAAGCCGGTTCCGGTTCCTTCTAAAAGCACAATATTCTCGAAACCGGTTAAGCGCCTCCGCTTTCCTGAAAGCGCGGGAGAAGATTCCGTTAACGCTAAGGTCATTTACAATCAGGGAATTATCAACGGTTCCGACCGGGTGGCCCTGGCGAGTAAGGATATTTATAATCAAAAGGAAGTCAATCGAGTGTTTCAGTGGAAGTGGAAAGAGGAGAACGCTTCTAACAATACCAATATGAATAATTCCTGGAAGAATTCTCACCAGGTGGAAATAAAGCTAAAAATTATCCGGCTGAAGAAAAAAAAGGGCACAAAGCCGACTATAATAAAAAAAGACAGAAGGTATTGATATATAATGGAAAATGAATGGTAATGCTGTGAGATTGACAGGCAATAAATGGGAATTCCTGCAAAAAAGACCTTACCTGTTGGGAATATTTATTATTCTTTTTATCCTTGCGATTTATCTGCCCACCATGAATACCTACCTGATGAGCGATGATTTTGAATGGTTGGACTCGGTGTATTTGACATGGAAAAATCCTTCGCAGCTTTTTGAATTGATCAATAATTTTTTCCGGCCCACGGTGAAATTAACCTATTTATTGAATTACACGCTTTTTAAAACCGATGCGGTGTTTTATAACATATTCACTGTGTTGCTCCATCTTATCAATATTTTTTTGTTGTATCACTTGATTTTCAAAATTACCGGGCGAATGACTCCTGCCGGGTTGGCTGCATTGACTTATGGTGTTTCTCCCCTGTACACGGAAGTGACGTTATGGTCGGCAGGACGAACAGAATCCACACTGCTGATTTTTATGTTGGGTGTATTTATCCTGTTGGATGGAATCGAAGAAAAAAAGCAGGGTTTCCGGCGGGTAATCATCATCCTGTTTACCCTCCTGGCTGCAGGGGCCAAGGAGACATGGGTCCTGTTGCCATTCCTGGCTTTTGGGTTCTTATGGATTGTAAAACGAATACCCTTCAAAAAGGCATTGACTTCAACTCTCAGCCTGTTCCTGCTGCTGGGGGTTTACCTGGTTTATTTTATCGGCGTACCCATCCTGGCGGGTAAAGCACCTCCTACTTCCTATGCGAATCTGGATATCCAAAATGTTTTAAATAAATTCGGATACATAATTTATAAATACGTTGGCCTGGGTGATATGTTTACCGGGGCGGTATGGCAGTTTGTGCTGTTGGTGGTGATCCTGGGAGGGTTGGGATATTGGCTGATTCGCCGTAAGAATTGGTTGGCTTTATATGGATACATCTGGATGTTGATGACCGTTGGGATTTCCCTTCCCATTTATTACGCGCCTGCCCGTTACCATTACATTCCCCTGGTGGGATTCTGGATCATGATCATCGCTTTCCTTGAAGAAGAAATCAGCAGGCTGGTTAAACGATTTAAAATAAAGAAGGCCGTGGTTATCCTGGTGATTGGCGCAGCATTGGTTTTTTATGTCGCCTACCAGGCGGTTATGATGCAGTGGGAGATTAAAGATTACCGCCTTCGGGGATTATTACATAAAACCCTGGTGGATATGTATCTCCAGGTGAAAGATCAACTGCCGGTTGATGAGCCGATTGTTTTTATCGACCTGGGTAAACTGAAAGCGGTAAATGAATTGGCCCGGTCTATCCGGGGGTACCAAAAATTGCTATTTGTCCGGGAAAAAGCCATCTGGCAGCAGGTATTCCTGGCACCTCTGGCTAATTTCCTGGGAGATCCCTTTTCCCGTGTGATGAAACCCATACCCAAAACTGAATTGGATGCATTGATGAAGGGAAATTTTACTACCCTGGTATTTACAGACAGGGGATTCTTTATTCCCACTACCAGGGAATATGAGCAAAAAGTCCGGGATTATTACCGGAAGCACCGGCAGTTGCCCTATAAAGTACAGGCACTTCGTTTTGTCCCGGTTAGTACTATTAGTTTTACCACGAAGGCACGAAGGACACGAAGAAGAGAAGAAAGTGAAAAAATAAGTTTAGGGTTTCCCCAAACGTTTGAAACAACAGTCCTCTTTTCGATTCATAGCAATTGCAAAAGAGTTCTACTGGCTGTTTGGTTCAGGTAAGGAAACCTTTAGATGGCGCGTATGCGCCTTCTATGGCTGCCCTCGCCGAGGGCCTGGCCGTTGGAGGCAAATAGTGAGGATATTGGAAGCAGTTAAGTTTGTGGCTCATGATGTTAAGGAGAAAACGCTAATTATTATTCCTACTTACAATGAGCGGGAGAATATTGAATTATTGTTAACGCAGATAACCCAGATCGTCCCGGGTGCGGATGTGGTGGTAGTGGATGACCAATCGCCGGACGGCACCGGGCAGGTGGTGAAGGATTTTTGTCAAAAGAATCCTGATGCCAATGTTCAATTGATTGAGCGCGAAGGTAAGCGAGGACTGGGTTATGCGTACCGGGCAGGTATGCGGTATGGTTTGGACCGGGGATATGAAGTATTGATTACAATGGATGCGGATATGTCTCACAGTCCGCTGCATTTACCGGCGATGTTGTCAACGCTAAAAGGCAATGATGTGGTGATTGGTTCCAGGTACATCTGGGATGGGGGAACCATTAATTGGCGTATTCGGCGCATTTTGCTGAGTTGGTTGGCGAATCGTTTTGCCCGTTTCCTATTGGGTTTAAAAGGCGGAGATTTGACCTCCGGGTTTCGGGCCTATCGCCGTGGTATCCTGGAAACCATCGGCCTGGAAAAGGTCCGGTCTAACGGCTATTCCTACCTGGTGGAAATGCTTTTCCGGGTGCAGCGAAACAACGCACGGGTGGCTGAAATTCCTATTATCTTTTATGATCGTACCATGGGCAGGTCCAAAATTTCCCGGAAGGAAATTTACAAAGGTGCCTTTACATTGTTACGCCTCCGGTTTACCAAAACGAAAAAGAAAACACACCAAACATGATAGAAGACAGCGTCTATGTGGTCTGTCCCCTTTGCGGAGCCGATGACTATCGTTTACGCTTTCCTGCCACTGTATCTCCCGGTGAAGAGAAGAAGATAGAGTATTACCGCTGTACCAGCCACCACCTTGGCCGACACGAGGATATTGTGCAGTGTAACCGGTGCGGCATGGTTTACAACAACCCCCAGCCCGACCCGGAAGCATTATTAAATGTTTATAAAGAAGTAGAAGACCCGCTCTACCGGGAAGAGAGCAGGGCCAGGGAGCGGACTTTTAAACGCTCTTTAGATCAGCTTCAGCGGTTCATCAAACCGCCGGGCAGGTTATTGGATGTGGGGTGTTATACCGGAGTGTTTATGAAAGTAGCAGCCGCTGAAGGCTGGGAAGTGGAGGGAGTGGAATTAAGTTCGTGGGCCGCAAATATTGCACGAAAAACCGGGTTTGAAAAGGTTTATGAAAAACCACTGGAACAATTGGCGCTTCCAGGGGAAAGCTTTGATGTGATCACCTTGTGGGATGTGATCGAACATTTGTCTCATCCGGCTGAAATGCTGCGGAACGTTTACTGTTTGTTGAAACCGGGAGGGGTAGTGGCTTTTAGTACTCACATGGTAGACAGTTGGGCGGTTCGTTTCCTGGGTACCCGTTATCCTTTCTTCATGGACATGCACGTGGTTCATTTTTCGCGTAAAACCACGAAACGAATGTTAGCACAAGAGGGGTATGAATTATTGAAGATCAAATCCCATCACCGTATCTTGCGAACCGGGTATTTTTTGGAGAAGTTGCATCATAAAGTTAGAATTCGCCCTGCCCGTTCTGTTGTGAATTGGCTGTCAAGGCGGAAATGGTTGGCGGACCGATTTATCGGCATCGGCCTCCTGGGCCTGGTGAATATTTTTGCGAGGAAAGCGAAGAGCAGAGAGCATAGGGCATAGGGCATAGAGAAATGAACTCTACAATGCAATTCTCCCTATAAAATAAGAATGGGTTTCCTTAGAAGTCCGCCAACGTGCAATTTTTCCCGGGTAAAATATAATGGGTACCAGGTGCCGGGGCTCGATCACACCACCGATGCTGTTCGGGCGGAAAGGCAGTAATTTGGGTAGATTATCCCGGTTGATAATTTGTTGATAAACGGCTTTTAAAGGCTGGTTATCCTCTTTGGAAAGAGTCATTTCATGAAACTCAGTATCGGCATTCGGGTTGATTTGATTTTTAATAAGAACCGCCTGCTGCTGAATATATCGGTGAGAAAAAGTCCCAAGGATTTTATAATCTTCAATTTCTTTTTGAATAAATGGTGAATTAAACAATAGGGAAACCAGCACCAGGGGAGCCAGGACGTATTTGAGGTTTTTTTGTTTTGGGTAATTTTTATAGAAATGATGGGTCAGCAGTGCAACAATGCCCCAAAATCCAAAGGAAGGATATAAAAAATACCTGGAAGAGAGTTTGGGCAGCAGCGAAAAAAATAAGGCAAAAACCACCAGGAATAAAAGAAAAAATAAAAGCCCCCGCTTTTTTTTCATATAATAAAGAGAGATGAAAAAAACGAAGATAATAACAATAATACCCACCACCAGGGGAAGGGTAAGCGGAGAAATGTTCATGGACCTCAGGATGATAAAATATAACTTGTAAAACATGTGAGAAAAAGAGTAAAAACCGGTGTAACTGCCGGTGGTACCTGCAGCCACTAACTGTAATAAAACCCGCAGTAAACCCAGGCTGCATAATGTGCCGATAATAAACAACCGGTTGTTTTTCTCTTTTTCGTAAAAAACCAGGGGAATAACCGCCAGGATAATGGTCTCTTTGGTCAAAAATCCTGCCAAAAGAAATATAAGGAATAACAATCTCTTCCTGTCAAAGTAGAACGTTAGTGCTCCCAGGAAAAACAAAAGCGATAACGAATAGACAAGGGCGGCGAGGTTCAGAACAACTTCGGAAACAAAAACATTAAAATTGAGAAGTAAAGCAGTTGAAAAAGCAATGATGGGATTGATTTTAAAATACCGGGTTAAAATATAAAAAAACATCCAGGCCACTGCTGAGAAGGTCACAATCCCAACCACCCGGAACACCACTGGAGATAACCCGAAGATTTTGATCAGTATCCACAAAAGGATCAAGTACACCGGGTTAAAATCTCTTCCTTCGATGGTGAACAATTCATCGCTAGAGTTTTGCATCAAAATGGCACGACCCAGCCAGTGAAAATCGTCTGAAAAAAAATAATTATCCATACACCCCCATTAAAAGATAAAATTCAACGCCAGGATAACTATAAAAACGATTAAATAATGCCAATTCATCCCCTCTTGAGAGGGGTGGCCGCCAGGCCGGGGTGTGTCAGAGGACCGCTGGATACTATTCATAGTGTTTCTTAATCTCCTTGAGGAGCATGCGGTTAAAAACCCGGGCACCGGTTTTGGATAAATGGGAATTGCTCTTACCATGTCCACCGTCAAGGAAATACTTGGGGTTGGAGAGGGGAAACTTATCCGGCCGGTTGTAATCATAAATAAACACATTCTGGTAAGGTGCGGTAAGCTGTTGGATCTCCTTTTTAAAAACGTCCATCTGGTGGTTGCTTTCATAGGAGCCGATATAGTCGGGCAGAAATACCAGTATCACCTGAACATCGTCTTTTTCCCACTCTTCCAGCAATTTTGTGAAATATATTCCTTCTTTTCCCGGGTAGGGACCATAGTCAAATTTTTTAAACCAGCGCTTTTTATGAGGCAGGGGTTCGTAGACTTGTTTCTCATACCCAATAAACGGATCAATGACATGAATTGTTCCATTACCCGTTTCTTGTGTCTCATTCGGGGGGTTGACGTTTTGGTTTAATTGATCCAGGTAATTATTGAAAAATTCGTCGATGTGAGATTTATTGCTCAGCAACAGGAGTAAGCCGTTGGCATAGGGACCGGGTTCGGCGTCTTCACCAGCGGCGGATACCGCATCCATAAAAAATTGGTGGGATTTCAATTTGAACATGAAATAATCCAGCCCGTAAACCACCACGTTGGGGATAC
>WVZO01000230.1 GCA_011772425.1 Candidatus Aminicenantota bacterium | reverse complement strand
GTTCACCGTACAGCGGTAGACACAAGATTTGCTGGCTCAGCTTTTCCGCCACCGGCAAATGACCGGGTGATGCCGAAGGGAGATGGCGGTAGGCAGGAACCCGACTGATTAACGGATAAAAATAGCGCCGCGAATAAATATCGTGTTTTTTTAACTCATCGTATACATCATCCCTGGATTTTCCCATTTCTTTCGGGTCAATGAGAACCGGGAAATATTGGTAATTATGTTTTACCCCTTCCCTATCCGGGATTAATGTGAGTCCCGGTGTCCTGTCCAGGGATTCCCGGTAATACTCAACAATGGTTTTTCTTTTTTGGATTTGATTTTCAATATCCTCTAATTGCAGCAGCCCGTAACAGGCCTGGAATTCGTTCATTTTAGCATTGATACCAGGGGCCACGACAGTTACTTCGTCGGCAAACCCGAAATTTTTTAAAAAGTCCACCCTTTTTTTCAACGTTTCATTATCCGTAACAATGGCCCCTCCCTCCAGGGTATTGAAGAGCTTGGTGGCATGAAAGCTGAGAATAGACATTTCCCCATGGTTCAAAAGGGTTTCCCCCTGTAATTTTACCCCGAAAGCATGAGCGGCATCGTATATCACTTTCAAGCCGTAGGTATCTGCAATGTCGGCGATCATTTCCACATCGCAGGGATAGCCGTACACATGTACCGGTAAGATGGCGGTGGTATCAGGAGTGATCAAGGATTCGATCTTTTCCGGGTTGATAGTGAAATCCTGTTCTTTTATGTCACAAAAAACCGGTGTAATGCGGTTCCAATACAGTGCATGGGTAGTGGCCACAAAACTGTAAGGCGTGGTTATGACCTCCCCTGTGATTCGAAGCGCCCGGAGTCCCACCACCAGGGCCAGGGTTCCATTGGCAAATAGGCTGCAGTACTTAACTCCCAGGTAATCGCTTAGTGCTTGTTCAAACTCCTGGTGATATTTGGCGTTATTGGTCAACCACTTACTTTCCCAGATATCTTCCAGGTATTTAACAAACTTATCCAGGGGCGGCATGGACGGCTGAGTTACATACACCGGTTTTCGTTTCTTTTGCATGTTTGTTAATCTTAACTTAATGCCTTATACACGTACAGGGATATGAGCAAAGACAATTAAATAAAAGAATAGTGTACCTCAAACCACCGGAATTTGCAAGTCTTAATCGATATACCCCAATGTCCTTAATGCTTCTCTGGTTTTTTCATCATAAACAATCGGCCGTCTTTTTTGAGTGAAGGCATTGAATCGATTCTTCAAAAAACCGATCAAATATTTCATCAAATACTTACCCGCTGCCTTTGTCGTATATAAGTTATTGGTCTCCCCGGGATCATTTTCCAGGTCATACAGTTCATATTTAGCATTACTTAAAAGCTGTCTGTCCAGGTGATCGGGAATATAAATCAACTTCCACTTTCCATCAATCACAATCTTCTGATAATTCCTGGCATACCCGGCAAAAGAATATATGACACGTTTTCTTACCGGCTTTTCTTTTCCCAGCATAAGATTTTTAATGCTCTTACCATCCACAGGGGGTCCATGAATCCCAAGCAAATCAAGAAGGGTAGGAAATATATCTACCAGGCTTACTGCCGTGGTTACTGAAATGGGTTTAAGTTCAGGATGGTAAATTATGAAAGGGATTTTTAAACAGTTATTATAAGGAAAACGCCCATGTGAAAAATAGTAATCATGACCACCCAGGCTTTCACCATGGTCCCCCCATAAGACAATGATCGAGTTATTAAAAAGTCCCATGGCTTTGATTTCTCCCAGCAAGATTCCAATATGATCATCCGTGAACTTTATTTCAGCATCATATTGAGCGATCACGTATTTTAAAACATTTCCTTTAATGCCGTGGCCAACGTCCAATCTCCTCATCGACCACACCCTGGATTCATCATAAGCATCAATCCCGCCTTCGGGAATTCCCTTTAAAAGTTTTAGTTTCCTTTTGTCAGGAGGTACATCTTTGATTTTCTGGTTATATAAGCGGTCATTAATAAAAATTTTTTTATATTTCCCCAGGGGTTTGTATGGGGCGTGAGGGTCTTTGTAATGAATCCAATAAAGAAATCTTTTTTCTTTTAGCTGTTTCAGGGTCTTTATTGCGATTTCGGTTAATTCATGAGCCTGGAGGTCTTTATGTTGTAATCGGTCAAATCCCTGGTTGAAATTAGAATCTTTAATTACCATATTGGCATTTAGACCTTCTGTTTTGAAGCCCTTCCCGGCTAGAATTTCAGTTAAAAGCATTAAGCCATCGTCTAAGTACTGTTGAGGGGCAATTCGTTCAATACCGATTTTAAATGGATACATTCCCGTAAAAAAAGCTGCAAAGCTGGATGTTGTTTTTGGCCAGGGCGTATAGGCATTTTCGAAAAAGACCGTTTTTTTTGCGAATTCATCTATATGGGGTGATGTGTTCCTCCTGTATCCATAACACCCCAAATGATCCGAGCGCAATGTCTCAATGGAGATTAAAATAACATTGTATTTGGTTGAGTTTTTTCTCTCTCCGCAGCCGGGAAGAATGAACAACTGTAACATCAAGATGATTGTAAGCAAGATGGATAATTTCATTTGATATCTCATTTTGCCTGAATTTACAATTCATTATACCATATTTTATTAATATTCTGTAAAAAAAAGGGAAAAAAAAGGAAAAAGGGAACGAAAAAGGGAACAGTCAAAAAAAGAAAAAAAAGTGGACAGTCAAAAAATTGCAAATGAATGGTTTATTTCCATTTTGTTTCAGCAATTCTAATTTTACCAATTGTCCGGGCGAACACGAGGGTTCGCCCCTACATCTGATGGACGTTTTCGTGCATTCTCGTAGGGGTAAACCTTGTGTTTACCCTTGCTTGAAACGCCAAAATTAGAATTGCTGATTTTGTTTCTTTCAACTTGACAAAAAAATAAAATTCTGAAATAATTGATTATTGCTCATGAACCGGACGTGAATGGCGAGTGCTAAAATGACAAAGCGAGAAATTATTAAGAAAGTGACCCAAATTATACTGAAACATGCAAAACCGGAACGGATTTACCTGTACGGTTCCCAGGCCACTGGAGATGCAGCTCCCACCAGCGATATCGATATCGCTTTTATCGATGAAAATTTCAAAGATATTTACCGGATAAAGGAAGAAGTTGAACAATTACCCACCCTTCTGAAAATCGATGTTACCAATCTCACTCATACAGAAGAACGTTTTAAAAAGCGGGTGATGGCAGAGGGTAAAGTTCTATACAGCGCCAACAAAAAATTACGTGCAGAAGATGGGTTACTAAACTTTTCCAAAGCACTGGAACGATTCGTTTATGTGGTGGACCGGCAGAAAAAATTTTATGCTGAAAGAGAAGACGATATTTATTTAGACCTGGTGGTGAAACGATTTGAATTCACATTTGAAATGAGCTGGAAGGCTGTCAAAAGATACCTGGATTTTACCGGTATCGGGTGCATGAATCCACGCAGTTGTTTTAAGGAAGCGTTTAGCCAGGGATTGATCGATGAGGAGAATACCTGGTTGGATATGATCGAAATGAGAGACCTGTCCAGCCATATATACGATGAGGAAGAAATCAAAGAAATCCTGGACCGGCTTGATGCTTACAAAAAAGCCTTTACAAAGCTGAAACAAAGCATTGAATCCCATTTAAAAGAATAGGTTGCAAAAAAGAAACCACGGTACTATAATTAATCCATGAAGAAAAATAAATTGGATTATAACCAATATGTGGCCTTTATCAACAGGGAAACCGAACTCAAAGAATTAAGAAATTTTGTCAATAAAGAACCCTGTGAAATCCTCTTCATTCATGGCCCCAAATCTTCAGGGAAAACGACGTTACTGTACAAATTTTTTGAACAAATCGAGAAAGAACAGAAGTTGGATGTCAAGTTCCTGAATCTTAGAGAAAAATTAATCGGCAATTACAAAGATTTTATCCGCATTTTCTTCGGCATCGATTATTCCCGGTCAAAAGAGGACGTAAAAGAAAAACGCCAATACAACC
The DNA here is from genome assembly GCA_011772425.1 of Candidatus Aminicenantota bacterium. Taxonomy (GTDB): domain Bacteria; phylum Acidobacteriota; class Aminicenantia; order UBA2199; family UBA2199; genus JAKAGC01. The sequence continues at coordinate 9,166 of WVZO01000230.1, read as the reverse complement.
TGTTCAATTTCTTTAAACTGTCGGTAGAGGTCTTAAAAGGCATGGAAAGCGGCGAACTGGACCCCTTTGAGATTATGAAGCGCGAATTTATCAAACTAACCGGGAAAGGAATAAAACCGGTTATAATCATCGATGAACTCCAGGCTATCGACCATATATATATATCTAATGGAAACGAACGGCAGGTGATTATCGAATTGTTTAATTTTTTTGTGGCCATGACCAAAGAAAGCCACCTGGCACATATCATTGTTGCCTCCTCAGACGGGTATTTTTTAAATACCGTGTATACCGATTCACGCTTGAAACAAACCTCGGAATTTTACAAAGTGGATTTTCTTCCCAAAGAAGATGTAATGGAATGGCTAATGAACCTGGGAAAATATTCGAAGATAAAGGATTATACCCTTACCCGGGAAGATGCTGAAAAAATATGGGATACGGTTGGCGGCAGTATGTGGGAAATCCAGAATATATTGGGACACCTTTTCAATAAATCCATCGATGACGTCTTAACGCTTCATAAAAAGAAAATAAAAGGAATTATCGCACATTACATCATGTTTGATAAAAAAAGAAGAGACGTACTTCGTGTTATCAATGAGCAAGAAGTATTAAGAGAAGAGGATACAAGCCTGGAAACTCTTGGGATAGAATTACAGGAACTAAAAGAATTATTAAAGGATATGGTGAGGAACAATATTTTATACTTCGATCCCATCGAGGCTGTTTACTACCCCCAGGCCAGGAGTTACCAATGGGGAATCCGGTTGTATTTTGAAAGTTCAGTTAAAAAGAAAAAGAAAACAAAAAAAAGAAGTAACAGTTAAGTTAATCGAGAAGGCATTTACAATGCGGTAATAAGCGCGAAGGATACCTTATTTTTCCCCTTTACATCCGTAGAGCTTTCATATACAATGATAATATGAAAAAATACACTGTCTATTTAGGAGCTTGCAGCGATTATAACCCCGATACCGTTGCTTCCATCATTGAAACCGCCCTTACCCATATTTCCCTGGCCAAACCCATCAGCGGTAAAATATTAATCAAACCCAACCTGGTCCTGGTACACCCCAAGGTGGCACCGGATTGCCATACCCGTAAAGAAGTTATCGAAGGGATTCTAAAGGTCATCCACAAACAGGGCAGCGATGTTGAAAAAATCAATATCGTGGAAAAATCCGGCCTGGGCGTTCCTACAGCCTCAATGTTCCGCCGCGCCGGTTACAAAAAGCTGAAACGAAAATACAAAAAAAACAATGCCCGTGTCAAATTGTGCGCCATGGAAGAACGACGCCGCACCACCGTTGTGCTGGAAAAAGGAAAAATCCACTCCCATATCTCCATCCCCAAAGAAATCAAAGAAAGGGATTTTTTGATTTTTGCCCCCAAACTAAAAACCAATGTCCTGGCTCACGCCTACACCGGCGCCCTGAAATTAAACATCGGTACCATCGACGGAAAAGAAAGACTCTCCTACCACCATCATCAATTGCCAGCTAAAATCGTGGATATCCTGGAAACAGCCAACCCGGATTTAGTGGTTACAGACGGAATCCGCATGGCTTTCGGCGGAAACCAGATGACCCAACAAGGAACAGATATGGGAGTTATTGTCGTATCTTCTAATGCCGTGGCCCACGATATGGTGTGCGCCAAACTACTAAACCTCGACCCTTTCAAAATCCAACACATCCAGGAAGCTGTCGATCGAGGATACGGACCGACTTCTTTCGACGAGATCGAAATCCTGGGCGATTTTCCAGTGGAAAAGGCACAAAAAATTACCAGCCAATTGGATTTTGGGTTTTATCCAGTAGAACAGTTTCCCTGTAATTTTAAAATTCATTCCGGTATACCTTATTGCATCGGCGGCTGCCACGGCATTTTCCTGGACTGGCTCCATATGGTAAAAGACCGAAAACCCAAACGATTAAAACGGTTCCCCCCGTTAAACGTATTGATCGGGAAAGTCAATGAAACCATAGAAGCTAAAAAAGTATTACTGGTAGGAGAGTGCGCCAAAGCATCCCCCCATGTAAAGGCGAAAAAGGTGGTGTGTATTAAAGGCTGCCCACCCAGCCATAAACGAATTGCCTGGGATATGATGGTGCGCTTCTTCCTACTGGCACCCCTGGTACTGCCATCGTTGATCTTCGATGCATATGTACTATACCCCCTGAAAAAAATCAAAGGCTGGTTCGTTAATCTAAAAAAACTGCTCTGAGAATTTTTGCCTTCGGCGACCAGGGGCTCTTTTTAGTAAAAACCGCCCCTGGACCCCGCAAAAACTTTTGATACACGGTCAAACATCGTACTATGCTTCATAAAGGTATTCCTCATTGATACATCTTCTTTCTTATCTTCCTGCTTTTTACTTCTTACTTCTTACTTCCTACTTCCTACTTCCTTACTTGCTTCATTTCCAGTTGTTTTTTATAGGCTAAGCACGCAATTCGTCAAATGATTCGACAAGATGTATGTCATTTTGTTTAACGATTTGACAAAATGATAGGATTTTGGCCCTCCCGCCGCAGGCGGAAAAACATCTTGCCCGAAGGGCGCAAATTCCATTTTTAATTTTTAATTTATTATTTTTCGTTTTTAATTTGAATTCCCGGATAGCCTCCCAGGCACCTCTCTGCCCCGAAGAGAATATGGCCCGACATGTTCAATTAAAACCCTGGTAAATTCTCCCGCCCCTGTCCCGGATTTAAAATTGACTACCCGGTAACTTACAGTCCTGCCAATCACGTCACCAGGCTTTTTGGGATTTTTTCCCGTTATCAGCACCTCCACCGTACTTCCAGCCAGCGCTTTATTGTTTTTTAACTGGATTTTCCTTTGAAGTTCTTGCAATTCATACAGCCGCTGCTTTTTGACTTCCAGGCTTAACTTATCTTCCATTTTAAACGCCCTGGTATGCTTGCGGGGCGAATAAATAAAGGAGAAGATGTTTTCATATTCCACTTTCTTCACCAAAGAAAGAGTTAATTTAAAATCATTTCCGGTTTCCCCCGGATACCCCACAATAAAGTCAGAACTGAAGGTAATATCCGGGATTCTCTTCTTAAATCGCCGGATAATATCCAGGTATTGACCACGGGTATAAATCCGGTTCATTTTTTTTAATATCCGCGTGGAACCGGATTGGGCAGGAAAATGAATGTTCCGGGCAATCTTGCGGTGCTTTGCCATGACAGCGATCAATTCATTGTCATAATATCCCGGATAAGACGTAATAAACCGTATCCACTTGACATCGATCCGCTGCGCCATCACATCCAGAAGATCAGTGAATTTCATATTCCTCTCTTTATCCTCCCAGTTGTTCACATTCTGACCCAGTAAAATAATCTCCTTGTATCCCTTTTCCGCCAGGTAAGCCGCCTCTTCCATTATTTTTTCAAACGGCCGGTGCTTTTCCCTGCCCCGGGCAAAAGGCACAATACAGTAAGAACAGAAATTGTTACAGCCTTCCATGATGGAAATATAACCGGAAACATGACTGGTACGGGCGTCAATTCCGGGTATAGCTTCCTGCCACTGACGGATAAATTGGACCTTGATACCGGTCTTTCGGTTTCGGGTTTCTAAAATTTCATCCACGATCCCATCGATCTGGTAATACTGGTGGGTGCCCACAATATAATTAATATTAGGATTTCGTTCCAGGATTTTTTCTTTTTCCGCCTGGGCCACACAGCCAGCCACGATAATGATCTTATCTTTGGGCAGGCGGCCGGCATAAGAAAAAATTTTATCCTGGGGCTTTTCTCTTACCGCACAACTATTAATGATAACGATATCGGCGCTTCCTTCATCCCGGGTAATGGTTAATCCTTTGTTTTCCAGAATATGCTGCATCTTTTCCGAATCATTGACATTCATCTGGCAGCCGTAGGTCTTGATAAAAAAATTCATTAGCGGTTTTTTTCCACTAGGCTTTTCGCAGCCTTCAACACATCACCATTCACAACACTGCCCACCATTAACCGGCCGATTTCATTGACCCTCTCTTCATCTGATAATTCCTTTACATAACTGAAAGTTTGTTTCTTTTTAAACTCTTTGCTGACCAGGAAATGACAGTCCGCAAATGAGGCTATCTGGGGCAGATGAGAAATACAAATCACCTGGTTACTTTTGGAAATCCGTTTTAATTTTTCCCCTACAAATTCAGCGGTTTTCCCCCCAATCCCCGTATCAATTTCATCAAAAATATAAGTGGAATCCACATCATCCCTGAGTATGGACTTTAACACCAACATCAAACGGGACAACTCACCACCGGAAGCAACTTCCCGAATCCGGCCCGGCTCATAACCGGGATTGGAAGTAAAATAAAATTCAATGTTATCCGCACCTTTATCCGTGATATTTTCCCTATCCGGCTCGTTTTCCTCGATTTTTACCAGGAAACGAGCTTTAGTCATTTCCAGTTTTGCCAGTTCCTTTTCCACGATTCGACTCAATTCCCTGGCCTTCTTCTTTCGCTGGTTTCGCAATTCCACGTTGATTTTCTTATACTCCAGGAAACCGTTATCGATTTCTTCCTGTTTCTCCCGGATGGAAAAATCCATATTCCTTAAAAGGTCCCGTTCTTTTTTCAATTCATCCCGCTTTTGCAATAACTGGTCCAGGTTCATCTTGTATTTGGATTTGAGCCGGTTCAACCGCATTAACTTTTCCTCTACTTCGTTCAATTCATCTTCGCTGTAGTCCACGCTGCCAATGATGTTGGACAGGGCAGCAGATATTTCAGGCAAAAGATTGTAAAAGTGATTCATCTCATCACTTAAGCTGTCCAGTTCAGGATAGATTTTTCTCAGGTACTCCATGCTGTCCAGGTTTTCAGCAATGGTATTATATACGGAGTCATCCTTTTGAGAAAGATCGCTCACCAGCCGGTGAGCTTTCGATAGAATTTCCTCTGCTGAAGAGAGGATCATTAATCGCTGCTCCAACACCTCATCATCACCGCTGTTCATCTTAAGGTTTTCAATCTCGGAAATCTGGAACTCAATAAAATCAAGGGTCTCTTTAGCCTTATTTCCTTTTCGTTTCAATTCTTCCAGTTGGTGAATCAACATTTTCAAGTGCTCATAACTCTCAGCCAGTCGATTCAATAGGACATGGTTCTGACAAAACTCATCCAGGTAAATCCGGTGGTTGGCGGGGTTTAACAGGAATACATGTTCGTTTTGTCCATAAATATTGAGAAGGTTTTCAGCTTTTTCTTTTAATTGAATAAACGGTACCAGGCTGCCGTTGACATAACAGAATGATCTTTTTTTATTTATTTCCCGCCGTAAAATAAACTCCTCATCCCCCTCGGTAAACATGGCCTCTACCACCAGTTTATTCTCTTCACCCCGGATAGCACTTTCCGGGACTTTTTTCTTGAGAAAATGATTGACCGCCCCGATCAATATGGATTTCCCCGTGCCGGTTTCGCCGGTTAATATATTTAAATGAGGAGAGAACCGGATTTCAACTTTTTCAACTACGGCAAAGTTTTCAACTTTTAAATAGTCCAGCAAGATTCACCACCATTTTTATTTAATTGTTAATAGTCAATTGTTAATTATTAATTTTCAATTTAACTCATATGGTTCCAGCAGGGTCCGGAGGTTGAGTCGTCCGTATCCCAGGAACTCGTCGACACCCGGGTCTTCGTCTTGATTGACGTCGTCGGCTGTGTATTTAATCAGAGACATGATCTGTGCATTGGTGAGGAACGGTTTATAGGAGATCAATAAGGCCGCGGCCCCGGCCGCGTATGGACAGGCAAAGGAGGTACCGCTGTCCCAGCGGTAGGAGCTCAGGTTGTCCGGTTCATAGGGAGAGAAGCGTGCCCCCCAGACAAAGTACCCTGGAGCAGCGACATCCACTTCCGGGCCGGTATTGGAGAAGGGAGCATGTTGGTCATCGGCACCCGTGGCGGCAACGGCCAGACAATAATCATCATATGCAGCCGGATAATGAACATTGGGACTGTAATTCCCTGCCGAACAAACAAGCACCACGCCTTGCTCATATGCATATTTACAGGCATCTTCAAGAACAGGACTGGGGTTCCTGCCTCCAACGCTGAGATTGATCACATGAGCACCATGTTCTGCAGCATACCTGATACCGGCAGCTATGTTGCTGTAGGAACCATACCCGCTGGCTGCCATTGTTTTCAGGGGCATGATCCTGGCATGCCAGCATACACCGGCGATGCCTACCCCATTGTTGGTATTAGCCGCCGCGATAGAAGCCGCAAATGTTCCATGACCGTGGTCATCGGACGCATCCGGGGTGTCGTTCACGAAATTGTAACCCTGGATGACTTTGCCGGCTAAATCTTCGTGATCCCCTGACACACCACTGTCAATCACGGCAATAATCATATCTTCACTTCCTGTAGTCCAGGCCCAGCCAGCGGGGGCTTTAATATCACTGCCGGTTGTACCACTTAAACCGGTTTCAGGTAAGTATACCTGGCCGGTATTGTATAAGGCATACTGGTACTGGAAATACTCATCATCAGGATAAATTGCCGTACCAGGTGCTGTGGATGCCGGGCAACTCGCGGCTAACACGGGTTTACTTGATTCGTAACCGGTGGGCACCGTCGAATCGATAACCGCATAGTAATCCGGCGACGCATCGATGACAAATGGCTCGAGGCGCAGCTTCCGGCAAAGGGCAGCAATATCGCAATTCTCTTGAGTCTCAACCATATAATAACCCGTGTATTTATGATAACGAACCCCTTTAATTTCCGATCTGTATCTATGGGACAGCACGGTTGCCAGCTGGTTGTGCCTGGCATTTCTCCCGGGAATTCGCCCCCGGGCAGAGCTCTCGGTTGTCTCTGCAGTCGGCGTTTCATCTTCCGAGAATTTTACCAACACCCGGTTTTTGACATATTCCTGCCCGTTGATTAATTTCCCATTGTCGGATGCCTTTAATTCATCACTGGCAAAACCAGGATGAACCGCCAATAAAAAGGCAATAACTATACCGATAATAAAAATAAATTTTTTACTATTCATTTTCTACCTCTTAAAAATTAAAAGATATAAAAGACCTCTATGGAAAGGGAGGTTTTTGAAATTAAATTGACCTTAAGGTTGACATCGAAGTGGCTGCCCACTTCAAAACGGGCACCAGCCGCGATTCCTATATCATTCTCTTGCTTGTAGGATAATTCCTCTTCTCCTTCCAGTTCTTCAATGGTTTCAGAGGCCTTTAATTTCCCATCCAGGAAATTCAATTGCGGTCCGGCAAAAATAGTGAAGTAGGAAAAACCGTCGTACTGCACCCACAATTCAAGACCGATCTGGGTGAAGCTGTTCTTTACGATCGCTTCACCGCTAACCACAGGCAGTTGGATAGGCAGCTTTTTTTCATATTTTTTAAAATACAGGAACTCGCCGCTGGCAGCAAAAGAGAAATCTTTCCAGGAAAGAAATTCTGATTTGGCCCGCAGCCCCATGACCATAGAATTGAATTTCTCCTCATTTACCCGTAAGGAGAGAGGCAGGTTGTAAAAATCCACCGGGTCTTTTAAATGGTTACTGTTGAAGCCAGCCACTACTCCCAGGATTAAATAATCCGAAATACCCACATCCAGTTCCAGTGCCAGGTAAGAATAGTTTAATGTGTTTACCAGGTTGTTATCGCCAACCAGGACAGATACCCGGCTGTGGTTAAAATTTAAACCCACACTGTAATCGATCTGGAGGGATTTTGCAGGGGATGGTTTTGTTTCTTCAGCCGGAAGTAGTGCCAGAGACAATGCAATTAATGTAATCACTAACAACGAAATTTTGATTTTCATTTTCTTGTCCTCATTTTTTGTTCATATGTTTACCTAGTTTTTGTTAATTATAAATTAAGTATCAATATACCCAAAACCCTGGTATTTGTCAATGAATTTATTGCCTCCGGCCCTGCGGCGCAGGGAGCCAAAGCAGGCGCATTCGCGCCATATAAAGGCTTCCTTACCTGAATCTGCCAATTGAATAACCATTTTCAGAGTTGATGAGGATCATAAAGGTGGGCGTTGTTTCAAACGTTTAGGGAAGCCTTAACCTTACTATATGATTCCAATGGGGGTAGTATGGTGGGAACCACATACCCCAGTCTGACCTTGAATCAAAAGTTTTTGCGGGGGTCCAGGGGGCAGTTTTTACTAAAAAGAGCCCCCTGGTCGCCGAAGGCAAATTTTTTTAAAAAAATGCTGGACTTCCGGGAGGATTTATGGTATACTTTATTTCCTTAATCATCTCATTTTCTTTTTTTGGATGCTCATTTTAGTTTTTCTCCTGCCTATCGAGTGAGATAGGTCTCTGTCTGCGGACGGAGATAGATTTGGAACAGGAGGATTAAAATGATTTTAACAAACAAAGAAATTGAAGAACTTATCGGTGAGACGGAACTTTGTTTGGGCGCGGCCCGTAAAAACTCCAAAATCAATACCAATTTGTTGAGGTACAAGTTCGATGAAACACGTCTGGTTGTTGGCGATAACCTGTTGAAAGGAGCCATCGATTATTATGAAAAACGAATTCAAGACGGTGGCCAACAACTGGTGGCAACGTCTGCCCTGGAAAAAGCTGTTGCCGAAGTTAAACCGGTTTACAATGAACATCTTACCATTGGCCGCCTGATCCTGAAACATGAACCGGAAAAACTGGCCAAATATTCGATGGCCGGTGAACGTAAAACAAGTTTCAACGGTTGGGTGAGCCAGGGAAGAGCGTTTTATAAATCCATTCTTGCCGATGATGACCTGGTAGCCAAATATGACGGATATGGTATTACCCTGGAGCAGCTCCAGCAGGGTCTGGATATGATGGTGAATTTGATCCAGGTCAACATCGACCAGGAAGGGGCAAAATCCGATGCCCAGATTGCTACTGAATTACGGGACAATGCTGTTGATTTATTAGCCGATTGGCTGAGTGAATTTAAAGTCATTCTCAGGCTTTCGTGTGCGGATGAGCTGCAACTGCTCGAAGCAGCCGGCATTGTGGTCAAATCAAAGTAAACAACCGATAAGTTATTTCACTGTAATTCCTGCGACTTCGAGCCACTGGGTTTTACCCAGGGCCAGTCGCAGGATGGTGAAAAATTCCGCCATCCATTGGTCCAATTGTTTTACTGT
>WVZO01000674.1:851-1110 GCA_011772425.1 Candidatus Aminicenantota bacterium | reverse complement strand
ATCCGGGTGCTCCCGGTTCCAGCAGGCAATGAATTCCTCGTCCGACTTCCCGATCATGTCTCTGTTGCGAATCTTCCCATGAAATCCATGTCCGGAATTGAGTTCTTGCAGCAGTTCTTTATCCGGCCGGTAGGTGATGCGTATAACACCATTTCTGTCCACGGATGGTGCAAAGGACCCAATGCCTTCCAGTCTGACGGAATTGCCTGCACTGAGGAAACTTTTAAGGGCGACTCCCAGTTCCAACAAAGCACCGGTA
>WVZO01000674.1:608-803 GCA_011772425.1 Candidatus Aminicenantota bacterium | reverse complement strand
CTTCTCTTACCTGTATCATTTGTGCCACCTTCACCCTGGGGCTGTAAGACTGGAAAACTTGTATCATATTAGCCATTTGTAATTCTCCTGGTCATGTTTTCTACCCTACATAAAATATATCATTTCAGGAACGAAGTCAATATTTTAGCTATGTAGAGGTAGTAACTTATAATTTTATTGGTAGAGAAATACCTG
>WVZO01000674.1:0-548 GCA_011772425.1 Candidatus Aminicenantota bacterium | reverse complement strand
GCAACCGCAGCTGTCCTTCCCATCTTCGTCGTGTTCCTTCGTGCTTTTTACCGCCCTGTAAGTGCCTTCGTGGCTAAAATAAAAACTGCCGGACGCCTCCGGCCAGGGCAAGGAACTGGAGTTAATCAATATCCTGGGTCTTTTCATCCAGGGCTGTTCCTTTCAAAACCTGGAAAAAGGCAGCCAATGGAGCGAAGAGGGGCTTAAAATTTTGAAGCAATACCACGCCAAGTTGTAAAATTCCAAATTCCAAATCCCAAATCCCAAATTCCAAACAAAGAGGTGTCCTTCGGACATGGTTTTAAACGCCTCCGGCGGAATTTACGTATTTACGGGCCAGTCAATCATGATGCTGTATTGTTTTTACGTTTTCGCTGTGTTATAATTCTCAGCGTGAATAATGAACCATGAGCGATGAGAAATGACTAAAGATTTATTATTAACACTTCCTATTGTGGCTGCTGCTGTATTGCCAGTTGAATCAGCGACGATGATCAGCACAAAAAAAATAAAAAATAAAACATCCCGGGAAGGTCATAGCCCATTCC
>WVZO01000115.1 GCA_011772425.1 Candidatus Aminicenantota bacterium | reverse complement strand
ACTTTACTTACACCATCAACTGCCTGACCGTCAACTTTACCGACACCAGTACGGATGACGGTACCATTGTGAGCTGGTTATGGGATTTTGGTGATGGAAATACTTCCACGGAGCAGAACCCCACCCACACGTATGCAGCAGACGGGACGTATACGGTAACCCTGACCGTCACCGATGATGATTCCCTCACAGACTCTGTCAGCAAAATTATCACCGTGGCCGACTGTCCTCAAGTTGAAATCTATGTTTACGACATCACCCAGACCATCAAAAAGCAGGGGAAAAACTACACGTCAACGGCAGTGGTCACCATCTGGGATACCAACAACAACCCGGTTGCCGATGCCACGGTCTACATCACCTGGAGTGGTGTGGTAAGCGGCAGTGATTCAGGCGTTACCGGTGCTGATGGAACCGTGAAATTTAAATCTTCCAAAGTCAAATCCACCGGTCCCTTTACCATTACGGTAGACAATGTCACCCACGCCACCCTGCCCTACAATCCCGCCCTCAACAACGAAACCTCGGATACCGCCAACTATTGAGGCCAGATCATACGATCATAGACGATTTTGTAACCTGATAAAGGCCCGGAAGGCGAAAGCCTTCCGGGCTTTTTTTTCTAGTACAACCAAATCGAAAAAGTACAACTTTAGTTGTACGAATTTTTACTTTCATTTTCATACCAAAAATACTACTTTTGGCCTATTGACAAATACTATTTGATGTATTATTATATAATTTCTCAATCACCGGGCCTCCTGGCCCGGACCCTAAGCCCACAAAAAAATCCATGATGTGCAGCCGTTTTATAACGGCCGGACCTCCAACCCGCAGTCAATCGTAAAAACAACAACCATTAAAAAAAATAGGAGGTTTAACATGGGTAAAGAAAGAGAGTTTCCTTAAAGGCGTTTGTGTTAAAATTTCGTTTTGGTTTTGGAGAATACTTACATTTAAAATTTAAAAAAAATTAGGAGGTATTGAAAATGAATAAGAAAAGATGGGTATTTATTACCCTGGTTTTTGTTGTATGCTGCTTCCTGGCAACAAGCTCATGGGCAGCTAAAAAAGTTGAGTTGTACAAATCAAATGCAAAGAATTATATCGGGCAGCTAAATCGAGCTGGCGCGGCAATGGGGACGGTTTTCGGCCTTTCCCAGGATGAAGGATTCCAATTGATTCGAACGAGTGCGGATAATAACGGTGTCACCCATTACCGTTATCAACAAACCTATAAGGGAGTCCCGGTCTGGGGTATGCAAACGGTTGTCAGCAGAGGCCGCGATAATCAAGTGTTTAGACTTCACGGCAACATGATTCAAGGTAATCCCACTGACATCGGTGCCATTCCCGCCAGGTTTGATGCGTTAGGTGCATTAAATCGCATGAAAACACTGCATACGGAAAAAAACAGCGGGGCCGCCTGGAACTTTAGAAATGAAAAATACGGGACGTACGTTTATTTTGATAATGGCAAGTCCCGTCTCTGCTACGTGGTCTCCTTTTTTGCCGATACGGAAAAAGGTAATCCCTCACAGCCGATTTTCTTTGTTGATGTCAGATCAGGCAAAGTCATTCACTCGTTTGATATGCTGAGATACCAGGGCGTCGGGCCGGGCGGTAACCTCAAGGTGGGTTACTATTATTACGGCACGGATTACGCACCTTTTTGTGTCGCTGTCAACGGCAGTACCTGCACCATGAATTGCACGGACGTAAAAACCGTTGATTTAAACCACGGGACCAGTGGTACAACTCCATTTTCCTACACCTGTTATGAAAACACTCACAAGGAAATCAACGGGGCCTATTGTCCCCTGAATGACGCCCAATATTTCGGCCAGGTGGTTTTTGATATGTATATGGACTGGTATGGCGTTCCCGTGCTTCCGTTCCAGCTCACCTTAAGGTGTCATTATTGGGTAAATTACGAAAATGCGTTCTGGGATGGTTCCACCATGACCTTTGGCGATGGTTATACCACCTTTTATCCCCTGGTTGGCTTAGACGTTGTTGCCCACGAAGTGAGTCATGGTTTTACCGATTATAATTCCGATTTGATTTATTCCGGTCAATCCGGTGGAATTAATGAATCCTTTTCCGACCAGGCCGGTGAAGCGGCTAAATATTACATGAGGGGCACCAATGATTTCATGTGTGGTTATGATATCTATAAAGCCCCTAATAAGGCCCTGAGGTACTTGTATGATCCTCCATTGGACGGTAAATCAATCGATCATGTTGACGATTATTATGAGGGCATGGATGTTCACTACAGCAGCGGGATTTTCAACAAGGCGTTTTATTTAATGGCCACCACTTCGGGTTGGACCACACGAATGGCCTTTGATGTTTTTGTCAAGGCCAACCAGGTTTACTGGACCCCCAGCACCAATTTCCAGCAGGGTGCCGAAGGTGCCCAGGATGCAGCAGCGGATTTGGGATATCCCTGTCAAGATGTAGCAGATGCATTTGCCGTTGTGGGTATTCCTTTAAGTTGTGGTCCAACAGCTTCTATTACTGTTGTTTCACCCAACGGTGGAGAACAGTGGCCGGGAGGTTCGACTCAAACCATTACCTGGACCAGCACAGGTACTCTTGCCAATGTAAAGATATTTTATTCAACCAACGGTGGTAAAAAGTGGACCCTTATAACCGGCTCTACCCCCAACGACGGCAGCTACAACTGGACGCTTCCCTCTGTAAAGAGCAACAAAACCAAATCCAGGGTCAGGATAACTTCTTTAGATGAAAGCGTTGAAGATGCCAGTGATGCGAATTTTACGATTCTCAAGTAATGTATAATAGAAAGTTGATAATCATGATCGTGAACATAACGATCGCGATTGGAGGTTTTTTGTAATAAAGAGAAATGTAACGGGTAACATTAGAGGGGCAGGTCTTTATTTTGGGAAGACCTGCCCCGTATCGTGGATAGGGTTTGGTTCGGATGGCCTCCTGGGAGGCTGCCCGAGAATGTCGGGTGAACACGAGGTTCATCCCTACACGTACCCCGAAAACATTTGTAGGGGCGAATCTCGTATTCGCCCTATTCTTTATTTTGATGGTTTTTGCTATTCTCGGACAGGCTCCTAGTACAACCAAATCATTTATATACAACTTTAGTTGTACAAATTTTTGATGTTATTTTCATACCAAATATACGACTTTTGGTGGATTGACAAATACCATGTCGTGCACTACTATTAATTTTTCAATTAAAACCAGGTAAAAATAAAAAAACGTTAGGATATGCGGCTGTTTTATAAGTGGTAGTCAATGGTAAAAAGAACAACTATTTAAAATAAACAGGAGGTTTGATATGGGTAAAGAAAAAGAGTTTCCTTAACGGCGAATGACCACCTATCCACGGTTCACGGTTGTAGACAAAACGTATCGCGCTCACCGGGTTATTGACCAGGCCGGCAGCTTCCAGGAGGTAGATGCAGTGCTAAAGATATAGGGTCTCCAGGGAAAAACAAACCTTAAGAGACGTTCTCAATGGAGGGAGCACACTGCCGGTGCAGTGGATGTAGGGAGAAGGAATATTTCAAACTGAGAATTTATGCTCGGCATGAGTCCAGGTACACCAAAGTTGGATGAACCAATTTTTAAGGCAAGATTATTCCAAAAATAATCTTTAAAATTTAAAAAAATTTGGAGGTGTTCACAAATGAATAAGAAAAGATGGGTATTTATCACCCTGGTTTTTGTTTTATGCTGCTTTGTGGCAACAAGCTCCTGGGCAGCTAAAAAACTCGAGTTTTACAATGCCAATGCCAAAGATTATATGAAGCTGCTTNNCCTTAGGTCTGACCCAGGATGAAGAATTTAAATTGCTTCGCAAGATAAAGGATTTCAACGGGATAACCCACTACCGTTATCAACAATCATTTAACGGCATCCCGGTGTGGGGTATGCATACCAATGTAGGCATAGACCCGGCTAATAACGTGGTTAGACTTACCGGCACCATGGTCCTGGGTACTCCCAGGGACATCGGAGGCATTCCCTCCTCATTGGACCCGCTGGGTGCATTAAAGCAAATGGAAAACCTGCATAAGGCAAAAGACAGCGCAGCACAATGGAACTTCAGGAATGAGGAATATGGAACCTATATTTATAT
>WVZO01000101.1:1062-1582 GCA_011772425.1 Candidatus Aminicenantota bacterium | reverse complement strand
GGCCGGGCCAAAAGGAACTTTTGGGGCAGTGCTGCCTCCTCCTGGGGGCGATCTATGAAAAAGAAGGCAAGACGCTCCTGGCGGAGGAGAATTACCGCAAAGCCAAAGAATATGGTCCCATGACGATTGAGGGTATCAATTTGGCAGACCTTCCCCTATATAAAAAAGCAGCCGGGATCATTGAAGGGCCAGCAAAACCGCCGAGAAAGAGATTTCCCTGGTTGTTGGCAGTGGGTGGTGTTGTGGTGGTAGGGGTAGTATTATATTTTCTTATTCTCAAACCTAAAAAGAAATATCAATTAACCGTAGAATTAGAAGAGGGTGTGACAGGAACCCCGGAGGCGGGTACGTATGAGTACAAAAAAGGAACTACCGTCAATTACAGCTACACTGAGAAAACCGGTTATACCGGGTTGGAGGTGGAGTTGGACGGCAGGGCAATACAACCTTCCGGCAGCTTTAAAATAGATAGGAATCACATTTTAAGGGCCGAGGCCCGGGTCATTGATTACACCTTTGA
>WVZO01000101.1:0-1012 GCA_011772425.1 Candidatus Aminicenantota bacterium | reverse complement strand
ACGTTAACCTTTACTTCCTCCAATTGGAACATTTACCAGGAGGTGACATTGGAAGCGGCGCCGGATGAGGATAATATCAATGATCAGGCAATCGTTACTATCGAGGCAAATGGATTAGCTTCAAAACAGGTTACCGTTTACGAACATGATTTAGAGGGTGACAGCAAACCCCTGGTTAAAATTGAAGAACCCAACAACAGGGACAGGGTAGATAATGATGTGGTCATCAGTGGACAAGCTGCAGATTCAGATGGCAGCATCCAGAAGATCGAGCTTTACATCGATGATGAACTGGTAGAAACTTTCTTTTCTAATACGTTTGAGTATGAATGGTCTACCCGAAATTATACCATTGACTGGCATAAAATAGTGGCCATTGCTTATGATAGTGTCGGTAATAAAGATACGGATGACATAATCGTATATGTTGCGGATTCACTGCCATCAGTAGATATTGATATCTCCACTGAAACACCGTTAAGCGGAACCGTTACATTTACCGTGAATGCAGAAGATTATAGAGGTATCCAGTCCGTCAAGGTCTTGATAGGTAATGATGAGATAGCCATATGGAAAGAAAGGCCGCGGACGTCGGTCACTTTTGACGTTGACCTGGACACCACCAAATATGAAGACGGTATTTATGCCCTCAAAGCTGTAGCCATAGATACCGGAGACCAGGAAAGTGCACCTTTTAAAATTGCCATCACTATAAAAAATCATTAGAGAAAATGATGAACTCCTATGAAAATACCTTTTTGCCTCCGGCGGCCAGGGGGGTTCTTTTCGAGAAAACCCACTGCGTGGGTTCCCTATATGCGGAAAGGGTGTTGCAATTTGCCAGGAAACATTGTA
This sequence comes from Candidatus Aminicenantota bacterium, assembly GCA_011772425.1. GTDB lineage: Bacteria > Acidobacteriota > Aminicenantia > UBA2199 > UBA2199 > JAKAGC01. The sequence continues at coordinate 157 of WVZO01000101.1, read as the reverse complement.
CCCCATTGGAATTACTTTTAATAGGCTCCCCTCGCCGAGGGGCCTGGACCCCCCGCAAAAGCTTTTGTTTATTTTCATACGTTTCCGGGTGAGGTTCGCATCATGAGGAACTGCTATTACAAAAATTATCGAAACCTGAAAAAAGTTATTGCCATAG
>WVZO01000477.1 GCA_011772425.1 Candidatus Aminicenantota bacterium | reverse complement strand
CATGTAGGGGGACCTGGAGGGATTTTCAATAATATTCGGTCACATGAATGCGTGATGGTTGCATCTCCCGCGGAAGAAAGCTCAAAATCAACCCACGACGGTAGATTTACCACACAAATACCTTGTATACGACCCGGCCCGGTGACAATGGAAACATGCACGTAGTCATCTTCTGTAACGGGTCTGAGGGGAAGGGTAATGGAGCTGTCGTGGCTGATCATATGGGCACTCCTGGCAGCATGGTGGTAAACATTCATGTCTCTCTTTTCCATAATCAGTTTGTTTTCGATGGTAACATTAATTTCTTTTTTCATTTGTTAATCCCTTTACTCACAGCACTTATCAACGATATCGATGAATTCCGACACCCTGGTGCATTGCGGTTCTTTAGATTTGAAGACGGGATTGGGGTATATGACAGACATCCAACAGTTCTCCACCCACCTGAAATCCCTGTTATCGCCGCGCACCACGATTCCTATCACCTCATGCGTTTCACTGTCGAATACCGGCGAACCGCTGCTGCCGCAGTAAACATTTAAATCCGCTGAAAAATGGGTTTCGCTGATCTCGCTGACGCTTGCCCCCGGTGAGTACTTTAACGGTAATCCCAACGGATAACCGATGATATAGACCGTCTTATCACGGAAAATCTTCTCTTTAGATAATGCTGCCACTTCTTGCCCTACAACGTTACGGTCCAGTTTCACAAGTGCCCAGTCCGATCCGATGCTGCGATTATAAGCTCTTTCTATAATTTTTACTCCTTTATAAACGTTCTCATTGGGCACCTGGGTTGCCGGTGTGGAGGAGTCCAACATTTTATATCCAAAGACAAAACGAAGGTCTGTTACGTTTTTTTCACAGGCACAATGACCGGCAGTGGCAACCACATCTTCTTTTACCAGGAATCCTGTACACAAACGCCCCACCGCGATTGGTTGGTCATTGAAGGGTTCACAGGCACACAGGTTAAAGGCTGCTCCATAATTCTTGTTCTTGAGTGTTGATAATCCGTTTCTGCTGGGGATCAAATTGTTTTCCAGGCAAATGGCCGCAGCACAATTGGCATTTTTTTTGATTTGTTCATCCGTGATCTCATAATAATCCCTTCTGCTGTCTTCACCCCATATCCCCCTTTCCCTGTTTAGTTCCCGGATTTTTACTTTTAGCATTTTAATCAAATTCCGTGTACTGATATGACTCAGGGCTTTATCCGGGGATGAAGATGCAGCGCTGCCGTAATACTCATGAACTCCTGCCATTAACGCTTCCCGCTGTGGGGTCCCTTCCATGTCACAGAATTGAAACCGCTTCTCAATTGGAATCTGAATGCCCCTGGCCATCAGTTCCCTGTCTAATTTTTCAACAATGCATTTCAAGCTGCGATTTTTTTTGATATGTCATTTTAACTTTCTCCCTATTTCTATGAGTAAATCCACTGAGCCGTTTTTAACATAAATATCGACTGGATTTGCCATTTTGTTACCTCCAATAATTCAAAAAATTTGTCAGGATTATATTTGGAATCGTAATTTGGGGGTAATAAAAATAGTCCCCAAAAAGGTAAGAATAGATCCAGATTTGATTGAGTGGGATGAG
>WVZO01000021.1 GCA_011772425.1 Candidatus Aminicenantota bacterium | reverse complement strand
CAAATTCCAAATCACAAATTACAAATTACAAAAATAATTGAAAGTTTCGTACGTGCTTTCGATTTATCGAAAGCACCTCTGCTGCGAGTCGGTTTGATTAAAGTGGAAGATATGCGTCAAATCCTAATGGTGGATATGCACCATATCATTTCCGATGGCGTCTCAATAGGAATATTTCTGAAAGAATTCATGGCCCTTTACGGGGAAGAATCATTACCGGAAATAAGCATTCATTATAAAGACTTTTCCCAATGGCATAATCAATTATTTGCCACCGGCAAGATCAAAAAACAAGAGGAGTACTGGCTGAGGGAATTCGCCGAAGAAATCCCGGTATTGAATCTGCCCCTTGATTTTGTCAGACCGAGAGTTCAGAGCTTTGAGGGCAACAGCCTCCATTTTGAAATCAACCGTACTGATACGGTACGATTGAATCAACTGGCTGCCAAACAAGAAGCCACCCTTTACATGATGCTGCTGGCATTGTTTAATATCATGTTGTCCAAAGTCAGTGGTCAGGATGAGATTGTGGTAGGTACAGCGGTGGCTGGCCGCAGGAATGCCGAACTTCAGCAGACCATCGGAATGTTCGTCAACACCCTGGCATTAAAGAATTTTCCCCGGGGGTATAAGACCTTTGGACAATTCCTGGAACAAGTAAAACAAAGGACCCTGGCGGCATTAGAGAACCAGGATTATCCCTTTGAAGAGCTGGTGGACCAGGTCAATGTAACCCGGGATACCAGCCGCAATCCCCTCTTTGATGTCATGTTCGTGCTGGAAAATATCGACCTCCCGGAATTGGAACTGGCGGGATTAAAGTTAAGACCCTATGAATTTGAAAACCGGATTGCTAAATTCGATTTGACGATGATTAGCATAGAAACGGCAGATGGTTTACGTGTGGTCCTGGAATACTGTACGAAACTATTCAAGGAAAGTACCATCGAGAGATTCTTCCAATATTTTAATGCCACCTTAAGGGCTGTGCTGGAAAATCCGGGTATAAAGATAGGGACAATCGAAATCATATCCGAGGAAGATAAGCATCGTATAATGGAGGAATTCAATAACACATCCACCGAATTCCCAATGAATAAAACCATTCACAAATTATTCGAGGAACAGGCGAAGAAGACCTCTGATAGTATCGCTGTGGTAGGAGCCCACGAATTACACGAAATTTCTATTACTTTTCGTGAATTAAACAAGAAATCCAATCAATTGGCCCATTTATTAAGAGAAAGAGGCGTCCTGGCGGACGATATTGTTGGAATTATGGTTGAACGCTCGGTGGAAATGATCATCGGCATATTGGCAATTTTAAAAGCCGGGGGTGCGTACCTGGCAATTGAGCCGGAATACCCGCAGGAACGCATCGATTATATGTTAAAAGACAGCGGGGCAAAGATTTTGTTGAGTGAATTGAGTAGGGTAAGTGGGTTGAGTAAGGAACCTACTCACCTCACTCACCTCACTCACCTCACTCACCCTACTCACCTATGTTATATCATCTACACCTCCGGGACCACGGGTTGGCCCAAGGGAACCCTGATGGAGCACCGGTCACTGGTAAACCTTTGTTACTGGCACAACCGCTATTACGGCATCACCGACAGAGACCATGCCACCCAGTATGCCGGCATCGGTTTTGATGCCTCGGTCTGGGAAATCTTCCCATATCTGGTCAAGGGCGCAGCGGTCCATATCATCACTGAATCCATAAAGCTGGATATCGACGTGTTGAACGATTATTATGAGCAGCATAATATCACCGTAAGCTTTTTACCCACGCAGTTGTGTGAGCAGTTCATGGAGAAGAACAACAAATCCTTACGGGCGCTGCTGACCGGTGGAGACAAGCTCCGCAGGTTCGTAAAAAAGGATTACGATTTATACAACAACTATGGTCCCACGGAGAATACGGTGGTTACCACGGCGTTTGCCGTGGATAAACCATACCATAATATTCCCATTGGCACCCCCATCCATAACAATTGTATTTTCATTTTAAATACCTATGATTTAAAATTACAACCCATTGGAGTGTGGGGAGAGTTATGCATTACCGGGGCCAGCCTGGCCCGCGGCTACTTGAACAACCCGGAATTGACAAAAGAAAAATTCCAAATTCCAAATCCCAAATTCCAAACAAATTACAAATTACAAATTACAAACAAATCTGAAACCGGTAAAAATAAATTTCAAAATAAACCTTTTAATGAAAAGTTTTTGCAGGGGTCCAGGGGGCGGTTTTTTCAAAAAGAGCCCCCTGGCCGCCGGAGGCTTTACAAAACTGG
>WVZO01000404.1 GCA_011772425.1 Candidatus Aminicenantota bacterium | reverse complement strand
TGCAGGAACGTAATCTCAAAATCATCGAGACCGGTGCCGCCAAAGAATTATTGAAAGAAGTATTCAAACCGCAAGATGATGAAACCACACCGGCATACAACAGGAGAATCCATGATTTGTTCGAGGAGATCGAACCCCGCTGCGGGTTATTGAACCGGCGTGGACAAGGAGAGATCGAGTTTTTTCACCTGACCTTCCAGGAATTCCTGGCGGCCCGTCACATGTTTTACACGGAAATCGATTATAAACAATTCCTGGAAAAGGGGTGGTGGGAGGAGACCTTACTCCTTTACGCGGGTTTGATCAACCGTGAATGGAAGGATAAAGCCAATCGAATGGTCAACGAGATATTAACCCATCCCCCCGGTGAAGATGAGACCGGGAACCGGCGTATTTGGCTGATGGGCTGCAAAGCCCTGCGGGATATCCCGGAGTATAAACGGGACAGCGGCGTTTTAACCCTGGCCCGGGAAAAGCTCCAGTGTATCATTGCCCAGGATATTTCCGCTTCACTGGAAGAACGCTTCGAGGCAGGAGAAATCCTGGGTATATTGGGAGACCCGCGAATAAACGTTCTATCGCCGCCAATGGTAACCGTAGAAGCCGGTGATTTTATAAGAGGATCGGAAGAACGTGATAGAGAAAAACCTGCCAGGAACATTTATCTTGATGAATTCATGATCGGGAAGTACCCGGTTACGAACCAGGAATTTAAGGTGTTTATCGATGATGGAGGTTACAAGAATAAAGAACTCTGGACGCCGGAAGGCTGGCAGTGGCGGAATGAAAATAACATTTCCGAGCCCGGATCATGGCATGACCGGAAATGGAACGGTGCCAATTTCCCGGTGGTGGAGGTGAGTTGGTATGAAGCGTCGGCTTACGCGGAGTGGTTGAGTGGAAAGACTGGCGAAAAATATGTTTTGCCATCCGAGGCCCAATGGGAAAAAGCCGCCCGGGGCAGCAGCGGCTTTACCTACCCCTGGGGCGAGAAGTGGAAAGAAGATTATTGCAATTCAAATGAGTGTGGATTAAGGCATACCAGCCCGGTGGGGATATTTCTGGCAGGGCAGAGTTCTTATGGATGTTTGGATATGGCTGGCAATGTGTGGGAGTGGTGCGCAGATTGGTATGGCGCAGATTATTATAAAAAAAGTCCTTATCGAAATCCCCAGGGTCCTACAGACGGCTCCTACCGGGTGATGCGGGGCGGCAGCTGGTTCATCTCCCGGTGGTACTGCCGCGCGGCGTGCCGCAACGCCAACCACCCGGCCGTTCGCTTCGACGGCTACGGCTTTCGTCTTGCCAGGTTATTTTAATTTTATGGCTTTCCCCTTTACTGCTTTACTCCTTTCGGCGCACAGCGCAGCGGTGCGGGCGCAAAAGGCAGTCCGCGAAGCGCTTTAAATAAAGACTTAAAAATCCGAAATCCTAATATCGAAATTCGAAACAAATTCGAATGACAGAAATTCAAATGACTTAAACGAAAAGGACCCGAAAGCATTGTACCATGCTGCTTTTGTTTTGGATTTTGAACATTTGAATTTTGGATTTGTTTCGGATTTCG
>WVZO01000727.1 GCA_011772425.1 Candidatus Aminicenantota bacterium | reverse complement strand
AGGTAGGAGAAGATACTGTAATTATAGATGAAGCTTCCATGCTTACTGAAGAAATGCTTGGAGCGTTATTGCAGGCTTTGAGAGGCGTTAAAAGAATAATAATGGTTGGTGACCCTAGACAATTACCGCCAATTGGAACAGGACGACCTTTTGTTGATGTGGTATCGGAACTTTCTCCTGAGAATGTCCAGGGAATTTTCCCCAGAATAAGTAAAGGATATGCTGAATTAACTGTTAGACGTAGACAAGAAGGGAAAGACAGAGAAGATATACAACTGGCAGAATGGTTTAGTGGGAATCCTATCTCACCTGGAGATGATGATATTTTTGATAAGATTATAAAAGATGATAGTTCTGATTATGTTAGATTTGCACGTTGGGAGACACCGGAAGAATTCCAGAATATATTTTTAAATACTCTTGTTTCTGAACTAAATCTCGATGGACCGGAAGATGTTATTGGTTTTGAAAAAATGATCGGAGCGAAGATTAAAGATGGCTATGGTTATTTCAACGTTGGCGCTGCATCAAATGCTGAAAATTGGCAAGTATTAAGCCCAACCAGGGGAAATGCACATGGTGTGATATCAATCAATCGGCGTATTCATAAGAAATTTAGATCTAAAACTATAGAATTTGCTCAGAGTAATAAGTACAGAAAAATTCCAAAGCCAATGGGAGGAGAACAAATTATTTATGGAGACAAAGTCATCAATATTACAAACCATAAAAGGGACAATGTATTTCCTCAGGAGGGTGCAGCGAGGTATATTGCAAATGGTGAGATTGGAATTGTTGTCGGTCAATTTAAGACACCGAAAATGAGAAGCGCTCCATGGTTGATGAAAGTTGAGTTTTCATCCCAACCAGGGTATCAATACGATTTCAGAGAGTCCGATTTTGATGAAGAATCAGAGCCTAAACTGGAGCTATCCTATGCTTTAACCATACATAAAGCACAAGGGAGCGAATTTGATATAGTTATACTCGTTATTCCGAATCCATGTCATTTGCTTTCAAGAGAAATGATTTATACAGCTTTAACACGACAACGTAATCGAATTATTATTCTTCATCAAGGAAGTATCGGTGAATTAAGGAAATTTGCATCTGATGCTTATTCTGAAACCGCTGCACGACAAACCAATCTGTTTAAGGCACCTGAGATTGTTAAAATAGAAGGGAAGCTTTTTGAAAACAGTCTTATACATGTTACTAGTAAAGGTGAATTTGTAAGGTCAAAATCGGAAGTTATCATTGCTGATCGCCTATCTGACCTGGGGGTTGAATATGTTTACGAAAAAGAGCTAACGATTGATGGAGTATCAAAGTTTCCTGACTTCACAATTGAAGATGTTGAAACAGGTAGAACTTTTTACTGGGAACACTGTGGCATGATGCAAGTGCCTGAGTATCGAAGCCGATGGGAAAAGAAATTGGAATGGTACAAAGAGCATGGGATAATCCCACATGATAAAGGGGAAAGAGGCACGTTGATCATAACCACAGATACTGAGGAGGGAGGCATTTCATCTCAGGAGATTGAGCGTGTTATAAAAACTGTTATTTTAGATGAATAGATAAGATATTAATCTTTTTAAAACTTTAAGCTTTTTTGGAAGGTTCAGAACGGAGTTTAGAATCACCATCATTAGAAAAAAAGGAATGGAGTTATGCTTCGCTGCATATCAAATCGAGCGCTTCCTGCCACGGTAAGACCGCAACATCGTTTATTACCTGCGCCCGTTCAACCCGGCAGGCTAATATTAATTGCGCATCTGCTGCTTTCTCCTTAAAGGATTTTAAACCCCTTAACATAACGGAAGAAGGATTGGCAGTGGCTTTTATTTCTATGGCAATGATCTTTTTTGCCGGAGTCGCAATAATACAGTCTACTTCTGCTCCCCTTTCCGTCCTGTAGAAAGATAAATCCAGGTCTAAGCGACGATAATGATTAAGCCGGATGATTTCCAATAAAAAAAAATGTTCAAAGGCTTTCCCGAATTCATAGCTGTTTTCCTGCACATCAACTCGTAAGCGATTGGTAAGGGTGGTTACGATTCCAGGGTCAAAAAAATAAAACTTAGGGTGTTGGACCATTCGTTTTCGCAGTGATTTTTTGTAAGGCAGAAGAAAAAATCCCAGTAACGTGTCTTCCAATATTTTATAATATTCTCTGACAGTATGAAGGGAAACCCCACTTTCCCTGGCTATATTTGAATAATTTACCAATTCACCGTTTTGATGAGCGGCAATGGGGAGAAACCTTAAAAAACCACTGAGGTTCCTGATATTGGCTTCAATTTCTACTTCTTCTTTGATGTACGTATCCACATATGAACGAAGCGTTTCGCTTTTTTCATACTCATCGGCGCTTAAACAAATAACAGGCAGCGTCCCGTATTTTAAGGCGGAACTCAAATCAAAGTCATCCCGCAATTCCATCGATGAGAAAGGATAAAGCTGGAATGTCCAGGCCCTTCCTGCCAGCATATTGGCCTGGGACCTTTTCAACTTTCTAGAACTGGAACCGCTTAAAATGAAAAAACATCGGGCATCTGACTCCAACAGGAAATGAACTTCATCCAGCAAAGGTGGAATCTTTTGGACTTCATCGATAATAATATGGGAAAGGTTTTTCGATTTTAATGCCGCAGCGACTTCATTCCTGAAGATCTCCGGCCGGCTTAACAGCTTTCGGTAAACATCGCTTTTCAGCAGATCATAATAGAGGGTTTGTTCCGGAGAAAATTCCCTTTTTAAGAGAGTGCTTTTCCCGGTTTGCCGCGGACCAAACAAAAAGAAATCTTTATTTTTCGGCAGCTTTATTGTCCTTTCTATAAACATATGCGCATTTTATGTCGAAATTTTTAAAAAGTCAAAAAAATAATTTACCTGGCACTTAATACAGAAAAAGGTGCCAGCCAGGAAAGAATCCTTTTATACTTGCAATCCGGTGTCAATTATGGTAATTATAAATAAAAGGAATAGGAATGAAAAAAACGAAAAACTTTAAGAAAGAAGCATCTAAAAAAAATCGAAATTTTCCATCAAGAAAAATTTCAGAAACACTCATTGACTTTGCAAAGCCATTTATCGATATGGTGGATGAAAATACTACTCAAGACCAACTGGAAACCGGATTTAAAATCGCCATTACAGTTTGGAATGCAGTAGTTGTTGAAGAAGTGAAGAAAGACCCGACATATCTTGAACAGCTTCGGACTAATGTCCTAGAAATGGGTGAGAACTGGTATTATGGGTATGCAATGATTGAGTCGCTCATTTCCAGGAAAAAAGAATTCTTTGCCGATGACTTACGAGCAATAGGGAATTTCTCAATTACATACAACGAGGGATATCTTCATGTCAAGGCGGAAGCAAGAGGAATCGCTGGAATATGAAGCCACCCGCCGAAGGCGTTTATTTGCCTGAAGTGCACCTCCACCTGCACCGGTCACCGTTTCTTACAATGAATCCATGACCTCACGGGACTTTTCTTTGCCCAGTTGGTCATAGAAAGATTGCAATTGGGCCTGGGCTCTGGGAAGGAAATGGGGAGCATATTCCTCTGCAAAGGAGATGGCGGAAAAGGGAAAAAGGGGACAAGCAAGAAGTATTTTCTCCTGGATTCACCACCTATTTTTTTTAGCCGCGAAGACATGGTGAAGCATGAAGGGACACGAAGAAAAAATGGACATCAATTCGATCGTAGGGGTTTGATTTAGAGCCAGTCCGGTTTAAAAAAAACTATGGTCGCCCTCGAAGAGTTCTTCCCTGATTTCTTCCTTTTCCTCTTCGCTCATCGTGTCATCGCGGCGAATTTTGTTGTATTCATGCATTTTATGAAAAAGTTCGTCTTTTAAACCATCGATATCTTTTATGAATTTAACGTATTGACCGGATTCTATCAGCTTAAGTTCGCGTAAAAAATCGTAAAAGTGGGTTAATGATCGATAAACATCATCCAGTATTTCATCGTCCACATCGCCGAATTTAAATATAAATTTGTGCATGAAATACTTAAAATCTACATGGATAAGATCGATATCCTCATACAGGAAGATTTCATTCATGGTTATCTTATCTACAAATCCCATGAAAATCTTGATTGTTTGCATTATATCCTGGATAACATGAGGGGGGAATTTTGCATTTTTCATGTGATAGATTTTAAAAGCATCCAGCCTATCGATGTTATACTCCCGGCACAAATTTACTACCTTGTCCGTCTCCTCTTTTTCTGAAAGGGCATTGAGTTTTTCCATATCAACCGGGCGCAGCAGGTAATCGAAGAAGGTCAGATTCTTTTTGGCGATATATTTTAATATTTTTAAATTTCCCCAGGCAATCTCATTATTCTTGTTTAATTCAAGGGATTTTTTAATGTATATTTCTGCTTCTTCATAATTTCCCATGATTAAATGAGTCCAACCCAGGTTGCTTAAGAAGTCGCTATTTTTCGGTTCCATATCCAGCGCTTTTTTGTGCAATTCAAGCGCTTCGTTTTGGTCTCCATCGGGCAACTGGAGGACACAATAGGCAAGATCATCATATAAGTCAGCTTTACCAGGAAATAACCGGGCTGCTTTTTCCAGGTATTTTTTTGCCAAATCGAATCTTAAAAGCTTTTCTAGTTGTTCCACAGCGTTTGAGATGCTTTCATAGAGTTCCTCTTTTTCTTTAAGCACAGCTTCCATCCATTCAAACCCTTTTTCAATAAATTTCTCCCCTTCAAGGGTATTCCCGGTACTTAACATATATCCACCCCGTTGAAACAAAGCGGGAAAATATCCGGGGCATCTTTTCAGGATTTCTTCCATATACCCATCGATTTCGGATGGAGATGGATTCATGCCTCCCAATGGGAATAAGGTTTGAGCATACAGCCCGGAGTGTATCCACTCCGCCTCTTTCCATGCACTTGTATCCATGATATCTTTAACTTTTTTAACATTCGCTTCTTTTGATTTTTCCTTTTTGTTGCTTTTCTGTCTCTTTTTTCTTGCTTCCATTTGGTACTCCTGTCTATAAAAATCCATTACGAGCAAATATAACACGATTATTTGATAAATGCAACTTTTTATAACAACTTCAGCAATTCTATTTTTGCCACAGAGAGCACAGAGGTCACAGAGTCTTTTTGCTTTTTAGCCACGAAGTTACACGAAGAAACACAAAGGAAATTTTTTAAATTTTTTTGCCTGGCGGCTTATTTCTAAAAGGGTTAATGAGGAATAATGCCGGTTTAAGTCAATGACTCAGAGATTCCCTGGGTCATGATCCGGACTTGAGAATATGACTCAGAGAATCTCTGGGTAACGATCCGGATCCGAAAATATGACTCAGAAATTCTCTGGGTGATTAAGAGAAAAGGGCCGGAATAATTTACCCGGTACTTAATACACCTGCACCGGTCACCGTTTCTTACAATGAATCCAGGACCTCACGGGACTTTTCTTCTCCCAGTTGGTCATAGAACGATTGCAATTGGGCCTGAGCTCTGGGAAGGAAATGGGGGGCATATTCTTCGGCAAAGGAGATGGCGGAGATGATGTGGATAAAGGCATCCGGGTACTTTTTTGTTTTGAAATACATAAGGCTCTTTTGCCCCAAGACAAAAATCATGCCCTCGAAATTATTCGTTTCTTTTGCCAGATTGAAACTTTTATCATACCAGTACAGGGCGGTTTTATACACTTGTTTGTTTTCATACGTTTTGCCCATTTGTTGATACGTGTTAGCCAGGCCTTTCTTATCGCCGATCCTTTCCTTTATCTCAGCACTTTTTTCATACCATTTGATAGCCTTCTCATAATCCTGTTGAAGATCATAAGTCATGCCCAACTGGTGATACGTGTCAGTCAGTCCTTTTTTATCGCCGATCTCTTCCTTTATATCAGCACTTCTTTGATACCATTTAATAGCTGCCTCATAATCCTTTATTTTTTGATTGGTTATCCCAATTTGGTGATACGTGTTAGCCAGTCCTTTCTTATCGTCGATCCCTACATATATCACCGCACTTTTTTGATACCATTTGATGGCCGACTTATAATCCTGTTTAGCATCATACGTGATGCCCATGTTGAGATACGTTTGAGCCAGTCCTTTCTTATCGCCGAACTCTTCCTTTATATCAGCACTTTTTTGATACCATTTGATTGCCGCATCATAATCCTGTTTAGCATTATAAGTGATGCCCAACTGGTGATACGTTTGAGCCAGTCCTTTCTTATCTCCGAGCTCTTCCGTGATATCAGCACTTTTTTGATACCAATTGATGGCCGCCTCATAATGCTGTTGGTGACTATACGTCATGCCCAACTGGTGATAAGTTTTTCCCAGTCCTTTCTTATCTCCAACCTCTTCAAAAATCGCCGCACTTTTTTGATACCATTTGATGGCCGCCTCGTAATCCTGTTGATGATCATACGTAATGCCCATTTGGTGATACGTTGGTCCCAGTCCTTTCTTATCTCCAATCTCTTCAAAAACCGCCGCACTTTTTTGATACCATTTGATGGCCGTCTCATAATTCTGTTTAGAATCATACGTGATTCCCATGTGCTGAAAAATCGCTGCTTTATGTTTTTTGGAGTCCACCCGCTCCAGCAGCGATAAATACAACTCCAAACTCCGGTCAAATTTGTATAATTCTTCCGATATCCTGGCCAGCATGAGATCCACTTCAATCCCGGGATTCTTCATCCGCTGTTTTAGCGTGGTAAGAACATGTTCGAGAAACAGGGTGCTTCCAGTATTCAATAAATGCTCAAAGAAGTCCATGCTGACAACCTGGACCTTTTTATAATTCCGGGCCTCCAGGTAGTGATAGATAACGACCTTTATCAATCGATCCGGGATATGAGACCCATTGATCAAAAGGAACTTGCGGCGGGCTTGAAGAGAAGGTTCCAGGGTGAGAACATCTTTAAGAACCTGGAAATAATAATCAGCCGTTACCTGGTGTATTTTTTTTATGTCCCTCTTGTGGTAGGTGGCTTCATAGGTTTCAATAAAGTAGCGGGTGATAATGTCCGGGATAAAGTAAAGGGACGCGGAAATCTCTTTTTGGAAAAAGGGAAGCTGCAAAAGGGGGTCAACTTGTTTTGAAGGAAGAAATTTATCAATCAAGCCCCGGTCAAAGGGCAGGAAAGTAAAAGATAAAGAAAATAAAGCCTTTCGTTCCGGCTCTTGCAGGTTTTTTTCAATGTATTGAAAAACCTTTCGAATCTTTTCCCCGCCCACGGCACGGGTAAGGTTTTCAAAATCCGGGTCTTCGATTTCATCAGTGGTAACCGCGGGATTGGCCATCAACTGGATGAGCAGGGGATAACCTCCGCAGTGCCGGACCAGGGCAGACAGTTTCCCCCGGTTGATATCCGGTGTCGCTTCCCTGGCAATTTCCCCGACACTGTCCTGGTCTTTGGATTCGATGGGTTCCAACCGGATTTCGCATTTTAATGCCGGTGTCGTTTCAAACACCGGGCATTGAAATCCATCACGGGTTCCTACGGTCAATCGTATGCCTGAAGAGGCATTTATCACGGCCTCTACCAGGTCCTGGAAATCGCTGTTTTTGAAACGGAATTTCCCGTCTTGATCACGTTCTAGGAGCTGCTCCAGGTTTTCCAGCACCAACAGCATGTGCTGCCGCTCCACTGTGCTGGCAATCATTTTGATTATGTCCGGCACCGAATAATTACCGATCCCCCTTGCCAATACCTGCTGCAAACTGTCATCCTCCTGCCGGGTTAAGAATTCATTGAATTCCTGGAAGAAACGGTGAATGTCATAACCTTTGTCAACGGTTTCAGTGCGAAACTCTTTGACAAAGAAGCCGGCATAGTCCGAGTAAAGGTCCCGGATCAGCCGGTAAATAAAAGCGGATTTACCGATTCCCCCAATACCGTTGACAATTAAAATGCGGTAGTTGGGATTTTGCAGGGCTTTTTTTGCCCGGCGAAGCTGGTCTCCCCTGCCGTAGCAACCGGTGGTATGATTTTTTAAGTTTCCCAGGAATTCAAATTTATGATATAAACGCGCCTGCTCTTCCACTGCCTTCGGCCATTGAAAGTCATCAACGTCCAACGGCATGTAAATAACCGGGATAAAGGCATTGGCCCATACCAGTGGATGGGGGTCGAAAGAAATTTTGTTTAGAGAAAGCGTATAAGCGTCTAAGAGAGAGTGGTCCGGGGATTGGAAAAGAGTAAGGTAAAACTCCTGTACCAGGATTTCAGCGGCTTTGTCAGTCAGGGGACGCGACATGCCCACCACTACGGGGATGCCTATTTTGCGCAGCTCCCGCACCGTGGAGCTGTATTGGTTGTCCGGGGTTTCGGCCCCGGTGAGGCAGGAGGTGAGGAAAAAGAGTTTGATGGAGCCTCCGGTAAACAGGGAAGCGAATTTTTCGCAGGAGACCGTTTCCCGGCCTTCGTCTTCGCTTTCCAGCAATATGCCTTTCTCAAACCCATGGCCCAGGAAATGAACCGCATCGAAACGGTGCTTGCGCAGCTTAGCCGTGATATTGGCATGGGTGGCGATATCGATAACATCGATTTCCAATTTTCCTTCGTACACCAATGGGTCCAGGGTTTTATAGAAAATGCGCTTCTCCCTCTCCACGTTGATTTTTTGAGACTGAGCCAGCCCCGGGGGACTGGATATAATCACCAGCAGCTTGAAAGGGAAAGCAATGGCAGCCACTTTGATGACAGGTGCATGCGCATAGCTGCGTATCACCGGGATACGTTGGCTAATGGACAAAAAATGATACCGGTCCGAATACAGGATTTCAAAAGGAAGGACTTCGAATATTTGCCGGTGCGGCGAATCATCCATGTCTACGGCAGTGTCCACGTAAATGCGTTTTAATCCTTTTGCAATCCATTCATCTTTTAGAAAAAGTTCAAAAAGCTGCTTTCCCAGGCGTTTGAACTCTTTTTCGCAGGAAATGGCTTTCCCTGTTTTGTTATAGTGGCGGTCCTGCTTTTCCAGGAGTTCAAGATATTCGCTGCCTATGTTTCTCAACGCTTCCAGGTCCATCTCTTTTTTAACGGTCTCTCCTTTGAATTCGCTTTTTAAAAAGAATTTTTTCTTTTCCCGGTAAAAGGAGAGGAAACAGTAACGGGTGCGGCGCAGCAAAGAATCCGGGAACAGCCCCGGGTAAGAATGAACCAATTTTTCAATAATGCCCTTTTTTTCCAGGAGTGCGGTATATTCCCGGAACGCTTCCCAGTCTTTTTCATCCAGTTCCGGTGAATCGATGATCTCCTGCCGCGCCTCCGGGGAAAGAGATTGAAAATATCCCAGGGAGGCAACCACCGAGTATTTATCCAGCACACTGTATATGGGCAGCTCGCCGGTTTCCATATCACGGGCCAGGGAAAAATGATATTTCCTGTCGCCGCTGATTTCTTTAATATCGGAAATCACCTGGTTGATGATCCCTTTAATTCGTTTTTCATAGGCCATTTGCCTTATCTCTTACCTGTCGGTGGTTTGTTGTTTCAGGGCTTCCCAGTATAAGGGGTTGATCCGGTAAACTCCCGGTTCATGGGGTATTTCCCAGAGGACTTCTCCTACCAACGGTGTCCTGGATAATTCCAGGCTGCTGCCGAATTCATTTCGCTTGATCATGTTTAAGTCCTCTTTTACTTTTTCTTCGAGGAGATGTTTTAAACCGGTAATGGAAGCACGTATCCCGTTTTCCAGTTCCTCGATTTCCTTATTGCAGTAAGCGAATATGTCTTTTAATCCTTTGAGTTTGATTTTTCCCCTTTCCACGTATAATTTATCCAGGGCATCGAGGAATCGACCGGGGAATCCCTTGAATATTTTCGCCAATTCACCGGCGGTCCGGGGGGAAAGAAATTGAACCGCAAACATATCGCACCGGCGTTTGTACAGTTCTTTCAAATCCGAATTTTCCAGCGGTCTCAGCAGGCTAATGCGCCGGAAAAATTTTTCCTTATTCATATTATAAAATGCTTCGCCAATGCTGGCAAAAACCAACAGGTTGGGATTCCGTGAAGATAATTTTTTTAAATAATAGATCAACTCCGATATCATGCGATTATTTTCTTCCGGGTCAGAGGAAATCCGGTCCAGGTCATCAATGTACAGCAGTAACGGTTTTTCTCCCATAAGTAGGGAATAACCGCGGGTAAAATCATCGATCATATTCATTAATCCTTGTTCGTCGGGTTTGTTGTAAACCTCGGTTCGGGTTTCGGTTTCGGTTTTTTGTTTTGCTTTTTCCCTTTCCGTGCCCATGAGGGTTTTTAAGGTGAGAGCCGCTTTTATAAAGAGCTTGATCCCGGTTTCGATTTTTCCTTCGACATTGGCCTGTACCTTTGACTTCAATGTTTCTCCCTTTGCCACCGAAACCTCCCGTGTAATCGAATCCACTGCCGCGAAAAGCAGCTCATCAAAATGGGCGATATCTTCAAGAATACATTGGTAAAACAATTTCAAGGTTTCGTTTTTCTCATAAACCCCCGGGGGGATATTTTTGATTTTCCCGGTAACCAGTCTATAGAGTTCTATCAACAAGTTTGACAATTGTTCCGCCCGGTTAGCTTTAATCAAAATGTATTCGCTGGATTTTTCCCTTTCAAGATCGGAAAGCGCTTTATAACAGAGATGGGATTTCCCTATCCTGGGCTGACCGATAACCGCCCCGATACTTTCATCGATCTTCTCCGAAAGCAGCCAATCCTTTAAAAATAAAAGTTCTTCGTCCCGGTTGATAAATAAGTCGATATGACTTTGATTCTTGATATCAGGTGTATTAGAATAGAACGGATTCATTGTGGTTTCCCTTTAAAAATTTTTTTATATGCATACCTATAGAATATAAATAAAACCGCCAGATGTCAAGTCCTGTCAACCGCAATATGATATTTTAGAAAAACAGGACATAGAAAAAGGAGACAGAAAAAAGGACAACTAACCTGGTATTAAAGAAATCCCGAATATATCAAACCAGGAACCTTTCTATATGATTATCAGGCAGGGAAAACTTTTCTTCTTTCTTTTTTCAATAAGCAATATAGAAAAGAACCGCCCAATTAAATAAGATTGAAAAAAAAACTACTTTCATATAAAATTAGATTTAGCAAATATAAGTGTGTGTAAGATGAATGATAATAAAGTAAAGAAGTATCCATTAAGACATCTGTCAATTCGTGTCCCGTGGCATGACCGTGGATGGGATGGAACAGTATGCAAATCACCGGAGAAAAATAGCGCATGCCTAAAGTTGACCAGGATTTCAAAAAACAAAGATGAAGAGGCTGAAGTCAAGATAGCTGGAAAATCCATAAAAGAACTTGATCAGAATTTGTGGCCTTGTTGTATACCAGAGAGATCAGCTTTTATGTCTTCTTTTTATTTTATAAGGGATGTTGAACACCCTTATCATAAATCATCCCCGACAACACATGGGCATATTCAAAGAACTCCAGTCCGTCACCCTGCATATTCAGCAGCTACAGTCCCCTTTAGATGGATGTTTAAAGAATCCTTTAAAGAGTTCAGTTTAGAATATGGTTTAAATTTGGATACAGCTCGTGAGCCGGATTTAAAGTTTAAAACTCCCTGGGTACAGGACCATCAAAATCAAAGAGAATTACTAAATTGTTTTTTCAACCATATTAAACCCGAATCCTCACTTTGCTTTTTCTATGCAAAACAGGTACCCTTTGTTGAAGATTCACGACGTGTACTAATAGGAGTTGGACGTGTATTACATATAGGTGACATTTCAGAATATTCATATTCTAAAGAAAGTGAATTCCGCTCTGTGATATGGGAACGAATGATTCAGCATTCAATAAGACCTGAATTTAATGATGGATTTTTGTTACCATACCATAAGGCAATTAAACATGCTCAGGATAATCCTGACTTTGATCCCTCTATAATAGCAGCCTTTGCACCCCAGGATCATTGGTTAGAATTTTCCTATGCTGCTGAACATGTATCACATGACGGAGCAATTTCATCCTTACTTTCATGTGCTGCTTCTCTCAATAATGCAAAAAAATATTTACCTGGTCAATGGGATAAGTGTCTTAGATGGATCAATGATCGTCTAGGAGAAATATGGAAAATGAGAGGGCCGTGCCCGGGGCTTGGATCTGCTCTTTGCGCTTTTGGTATTGAACAGGGAACTTTTATTGCCAGGGAAATAGAAGCAAAACTAGAAGAGAATGTTGATCCATGGCCTGTTATAGATCAGATACTGACAGAAACAACCGATATTTTGAGCATGGAAACTTCCAAAACAATAGGCACAACAATAAGGAAAACATGGGCTAAATTACCTCAAGAAAGAAAATCACTATTAAAACTAATAAGCAGGTTCGAATTAAGTCCAGCTCAAGCCAGGTTACTCTATGTACAGGAAGAACGAGAAAAAGCACAAATCCAACACACGGACAGCCAAATACTGGAAAATCCTTATCTTATATATGAGCTTACCAGGTTAACTACCGATCCTATTAGTATCTGGACAGTCGATCGAGGGGTTTTCCCAGAAAAAATTGTTAGAGAAAAACACCCTCTACCATCGCCGTCTGAGCTAGATACAGGGTTAGATGTTCGTCGTGTTAGGGCTTTGGTAGTTGATGTCTTAGAAAGATCTGCTGATAATGGTAACACTCTACTTTCCAGGAAAGACATCATTCTTATAATCCGTAATCTCGAGCTTCAACCTTCATGTGACGTGACCGGAGACATAATGGAAGTAGCAGAGGAAATTTTCCCTGGTGTTGTCGAACGAATATTATTTAACGATGGAAATCCCGCTTATCAATTGTTAAGATTAGCTCAAGTTGGTGATGTCATAAGAAATGCTGTTTTAAAAAGAAAAGATGGAAAGCGCCATATTGTAAATGAGAACTGGGAGCAATTTCTCAACTCTAAACTAGATCCCACCGAACCAGGAGATATGAAACAGGAAAAACGGGCTAGAATCGAGAAGGCTGCTGCTTTAAAAGAATTGTCGGAATCTCGTATTTCCGTTCTAATTGGACCTGCGGGAACAGGAAAAACAACTCTCCTATCTATACTATGCAGCCAGAAAGACATTGCCGAAGGAGAAGTATTACTCCTTGCCCCAACCGGAAAAGCGCGTGTCCGCATGCAAGAGGAGACAAATCGGAGAGGACTGGATATTAAAGGATTAACTATAGCTCAATTTCTTGGGAAAAGTAATCGGTATGATTATAAAACCGGGATTTATAGGTTATCCGATATCAAGGCTG
>WVZO01000517.1 GCA_011772425.1 Candidatus Aminicenantota bacterium | reverse complement strand
ACGTTAGCCGGTGCGTTGGCTGCGGCTAAATTGCACATCCCGGTGGCCCATGTGGAAGCGGGTTTGAGAAGTTTTAATAAAAAAATGCCGGAGGAGATCAACCGGGTATTAACCGATCACGTGTCGGATTTTCTTTTCTCACCCACGGAAACCGGGTTGAAGAATTTAAAAAGTGAAGGGTTTTCCAATATATCCCGGTGCGCTGGAGATGATGACTTACCGCCTGCACCTTACCCGCTGCCCCTGTGTATTAATGTGGGAGATGTGATGTTTGACATTGCGCTGGAGATCAAGAAACTTATTAATGAGCAGGAGGTATTGGAGCGATGGAGGTTGAGACCAAAGGATTTTATCCTGGTTACGGTTCACCGGGCGGAAAACACCGATACGGCCGGTAACCTGGGAAATATATGGAATACCTTAAGGGACCTGGCAAAAAGCGGGAAAAAGGTCTTTTTTCCTGTGCATCCCAGGACCCGCAAGGCATTGGAAACCCATAAACTGCTGGATACCAACAAAAAACTGCCGCGGGGGTTAATTATAAGCGAACCGGTCTCTTATACGGATATGATTGCGTTGGAGAGCAATGCCCGGATAATTATTACCGACTCCGGTGGTGTGCAAAAGGAGGGGTATTTTTTTGAGACCCCTTGTGTGATTGTCAGGGAGCAGACCGAATGGGTAGAACTGGTGGAAGCGGGTTGGACCACCCTCACCGGAGCCGACAGGGAGAAGATTGTGACTGCTGTCGTGGAACTGTGGCAAAAAAAATTCACCAAAAAGGATAAAGATATTTTTGGAAACGGTAACGCATCAGGAAAGATTGTTAGAATTCTAAAGGAGTATGGGAGTAGGAGCTTTTAATGGGTTTGTTTTACTTGAAATTTTTCTTAACCAGTATCCTGTTTTCCCTGGTCCTGGGAACAGCACTGATGCGGTTTAATACCAACCAAAATAGCACATACTCCAACCTGGAGCTAATGCTTTACTCCCTGGGATTAGGACCGGTGTTTACGGTCCTGGTGCTGTATTACCTGCTGTTGGTTATACCGCGGCAGTCCCATTTTTTTTATGCAGCGGGTATTTTCCTTGTGTATGGGTTGATATGTATTTTTTCTTTCAGGGGTTTCAGGATATTAGGGAGGCAATTAACGGAATGGTTTAAATCGGCTGCTGGTGCATGGAGAAACATGGGTTCCAGTGAGAAAATTAAACAGGCGGCTTACTGGATTTTTGTTTTTTTACTGTTGGGAAGTTTTCTTTTTCTTTACCTGGGTAATACGCTTCAGACTCCCCTGGAACACCATGATGCTCTTGTCTACGGTAATTTGGGTAAACTATATTACCAGCAAAAGGAGATTCCTTATGCGCGGGCGGTGTTACCGGCTGAGAATGGTTTTATTCACATCGGATCACAAAAGCCCTCCTTTTCTCTTTTGCTTACCTGGGAGATGATGCTGAACCCGGAACATATCAATCAAAAAAAAGATTTTGATATGTATTTCAGGAGCACCAGTGCGTATTACGGGCTGTTAATCATTGCTATCCAGTTCCTGTGGTTTTACAGGAAAAATAGATACCTGGCACTGCTGGGCCTATTGGTCCTGTTGTCCGGGCTGGGGTTCGTTTCCATGTTGGTCAATTACCACCTGGATTCCTTTCGGATATTTCTCCTGTTGATTTCCTGGATATTTCTGGCCTATACCATCAAAAAAAAGGATCGCTTTTCCCTTTTCCTGTTGGGAATGTTTTCCGGATTTGCGGCGTTTACGCATTTGATCGGCCTGGCAGCAGCTTTTTTGAATTGCCTGGCTGTTCTTATATTTGATGAAAGCGGTATTAAAACCAGGATTCTTAAAACCGCTGCCCTGGGAGTGCTTATCCTGGTTTTCGGCAATATCCACTACCTGATGGAGGCGTTATACGGTTCTGTGTCGGGTTTTCTGACCTATTTCTAATGATGAATAAAAAAAATATATTCCTCTGCCTGGCTGCCATGTTGATCGCGGTGCTGGTCTTGCACCTGGTGTACCAGACCATCGATCAACGAGTCCGTGAAGAAATCGAGACCAAAGAAGAGTACGTAGGAGATATTGAAACCACCGGGAAAAAATGGTTGAACGGTCACCTGGGGCTTTTTTTCCGGTTCAAATACCTGGGCAACATCAACTGGTTGATCATTCCTCTGCTGATCTGGTTTTTTGTATCAAAAGCAAGGAAAAAATTGGAACGATGGCAAATGGCATTAGTATTTGTGTGGCTGTTTACAGTCCTTCTCATCGCTGTCAAAGGATATGCCAATCCCAGGTATCAGTTAACGCTTTTTCCCATTACTTCTGTGATGGTTTTGTTTCTGCTCTGGAAATTCCTGGAGGACAAGAAAAAGTATACCAGGATTTTTTGCTTCTCTTTTGTGGCAGTGATGTGCATATTTAATATTCTTCACTACTTTGATAATTATAAAGCCACCTGGAATTTAAGGGTGGCGCTCTCTAATCCCTATTTCCCACAAGACCTGGTAAATTACCTGAACACCAGTAAAGATATCAACGACGAATCACGGGTTTTTGTTATCAATCAACCCATTTTTTATTATCACACGCAAAAAAAGGGTGTGGATTATTTAAGCCCTTATGCCGTGTTTGCCTGGATAGAGTTTAGAAAAAAAGTTGGTTCCCGGAGAAAAGCATTCCGGCTGCTGAAAAAAGCGTATAAAGTCAATTATATTCTACTGAAGGCTATCCATAAACGATTTTACCGTTCCATCATGCTGGAGGAATTCTTAAACTGCGAATGCAAATTGGTCAGGGAAGATAATGGCTGGCTGTTGTATAAACTAAGAGACAAACTCCTGGAAGAGGAATTACAAGCCCCGGCCCACAAACAAATTAAGGTATGGTATGGGGACCAACTGAAGCCACCAGGAACCATTAAAGACGTTAAAGAAATATCCCCTTCCTTGTTCCGGCTGTCGCGCCGGGGAATATACAAATTCGAGGTAAAAGACAAAAAACAAAAAACCATCCTTGTCCACCAGACAAGGATTAAAAAAGGCGAGAAAAACCGCATCCAGTTCGGGTATGAGTTCAACCGCCGGGGTCTGGATGAAAAAATACCGGAAGGAAAATATGTGAATTTTGTCGTAAGGACAGCGATATCACCCAACCTGCTGAATATCCACAACTGCATTATTGCCGTAGATTACAGGGAAAGCGACAAAACCTGGGAACAAGAAAAAACCGTTTTTACTTCCCATCAATGGCGAACCTATATAGTGTCCAAGAAAGTCAGACCCGGCACTACCCGCCTGATCCTGATGTTCCGGTTCACCCCCCAATCACAAAAAGACCGCTTGCGGATCAAAGATACAAAGATCGTTATTTCGGAAAAACCATTATGAAGATCGTATTGACTCACGATGTGGATCACCTGGCGCTGAGAAATGTGCCCCTCTGGAGCAAGGCATCCGCCTCTTTTATAAAACAATGTATATTTTCAAATTTTTCAAGATTGTTAAAAAAAGATATCAACGGGTTGACTTATATCAAATCATTCCTGTCAGGCATTTCTTTGCCGCTGGTCAAATTAGGGATTGCCAAAGACCCCAGGGAAAAATGCCTGTTACGCATTTTAACCATTGAAAAAGAATACAATGTCCGTTCAACGTTTTATTTCATTCCTTTTAAAGGAACCCCCGGGTTTGTCCGCAGGGAAGAGCCTGCTTCCATGTATAGGGGAGCAGACTACGATGTGCGCAAGTACAAAGACCTCCTCCTAGAGCTTGAAGAAGAAGGATGGGAAGTGGGCATCCACGGGATTAACGCCCATATAAGCCCTGATAAAGCAGCCGAAGAGTTAAAAGTTTTTAAGACCCTGCTGCCTGAAAAAACCAAATGGGGGATGCGAATCCACTGGTTGTATCAACCGGGGGATTTATGGAAAAATTTAAAAGACGCCGGGTATTACTATGATGCCACGTTTGGTTCCAACGAGGATATCGGTTTCAAAGAAAATCGCTTCCATCCCTTTAAAAAAGATGGGGTATGGGTTTTGCCCATGAATATCCAGGACGGTGCTCTATTGGCCCCCTGGCATAAACACTTAACCCGGGAACAAGCATGGAAAGAAATCCAAACCGTGCTGGATACGGCAAAAGAAAAGCAAGCCGTGGTGACCATCCTGTGGCACAATGCTTCTTTCGGCGCACCCAGGTTCTGGGACAGGCTCTATTGCAAAATTATTGAAGAAGGCCGCAAACAGGGCGCCCAATTTCTAACCGCCCTGCAAGCCGTGGAACACTTTGAGTCTATTTCTTCTTGAGAAACATGATTGAATTACTCTTTGCATTGTTCTTGTTGTCCGGGTTAATTAAATTTTTTGTCTTTTTTTTAATTGGGAACATCCTGATTATTGATTTCACGTTATTGTGTGCAATTGCTTTAGTGGGGGGATATATCTTTCACTTTATCCGCAATTCTCTTGACAATAAATTTTATATTGTCTCTGCTTCCAGGTCCATTGTGTTTACATTACTGGTTTTCTACATGTGGATAATCCTTACGCTTACTTACACCCGCTCACCGGCATACTGCTATTTAAAAACCTTCCGGTTTTTAACCCTGGTGATTGCCCTGGTATTTCCTTTAATTTACCGGAACTTTAAACCCGGGCGTTTTTTTCATTTATTTGTCTATATAGGGTCTATCCTGATTTTTATATACACGGCACTTTTACCCCATTTTTTTGCAGGCTATCTAAGAAGCTATGAATACAGGGAATTTGTGGGCAAATACCTGGATATCGGTTATCTTTCCGGGATAATGATATTGCTCCTGGCGTTTGCCTGTCCACACATCAAGCGACTGCCCAAAGTCCTGTTGCTAGCTGTCAACACTTCAGCATTAATGGTTTCCGCGGCCAGGGGGGCCATTATTTTCCTGGCTTTTGTTTTGCTAATAAGATTTGCAGTAAGTTTTGTTACGTTTATGAAGCGGACGTGGCAGTTCAACTTTAAGAATATATTTTATATTACTGCGGCTGTTGGTGGTTTTGGGGGGGCTCTCTATTATGTAATGGACAGGTATTCGATATTTATAGAACGAACCGTCAAAAGACTTTTGTTGGTGTTTGATCCTCAATCCGCCAGTGTAGCGAAACGGTTTGACCAGATTTATTATTCGCTGGACAAGATATTCGATAATGCGGTGAATTTTTTGTTCGGGCAGGGCATTGGCAGTTTCGGAGTCCTGTATGACGGTGTGGATGGACGCCAGTATCCCCATAATGTGATTCTTGAAATAAGCTTTGAACTGGGAATCGTGGGGGTTATCCTGTTTATCACCCTGCTGCTGCTTTACTTCAAAAAACTCCGCCACAATTTAAATTTTGTATTGATTTATATATTCCTGTTCTTGAACAGCCTTAAATCCTATTCATTGGTGGATTCAAGAGTGATGTTCGGGATTTTGAGTGTGTTACTTGTTTACCATACATTACTGCAAAGAAGCGAAAATAAGAAAGCTGCACCTAATGAATTAGCCACGAAGGACACGAAGAAACACGAAGAAAGAAAGAGATAAAAGGAGACAACGATCAATGACCAGGGTCTGTCAGATTTCATCGGTTCATCCGGTTACAGATACACGGGTTTTTTACAAGCAGTGCAGGAGTTTAGCCAATGCCGGTTATAACACTACTTTAATTGCCAGGGACAATGGAGAAGCGAAAACAGTAGACAATGTTCACATCGTTCCCTTTCATTTAGACGGCGGCCGGTTTAAACGCATCCTGTTTTCACCTTTCCGGATGCTGCGCATGGCATTGAAACAAAAAGCCGCTTTATATCACTTTCATGACCCTGAATTAATCTTTGTAGGGATACTTTTAAAACTATTCGGAAAAAAGGTTATTTACGATGTGCATGAGGATTTCCCTAAGGTGATGCGGGATAAAAGCTATATTCGCTGGCGTTTTATCCGTAAAGTTTTCTCAGGTATTGTTCGTATGGCTGAGAAATTCGGCACCCTTTTCTATGATCACATTGTGACGGCTACTCCTGGAATTGCCGCGAATTTCTCTGCTAAAAAAGCCACTGTGGTGCGAAATGTGCCGCTGTTGAAATTATTCCAGGCCAATGCCGTGTCAGACGTGGAGATCAAAAAAGAAAAACCCGTGATCATTTACGTGGGTGTGTTGTCGCGGGCGCGGGGGTTGAAAGAAATGGTCCAGGCCATGGAATATATAGGCCCCAGGGCAGAAATGTGGCTGGTAGGCAGTTGGGAACGGGACGACATTTATCACGAATGCCAGGCCGAGAAAGGATGGGAATATGTAAAGTTCTTCGGCCAGAAACCCCAGGAAGAGGCTTATGCTTATATGAAAGCCGGTGACATCGGCATTGTTAACTTCATGCCCTTGGCCAACCATATTAATGCGTTACCCAATAAAATCTTTGAATATATGGCATTGGGGCTGCCGGTGGTTTTATCTAATTTTCCTTACTGGCAGGAGAATTTTGATCACTGTGCATTATTTGCCGATCCTCAAAATCCCAAAGATATTGCCGATAAAATCAATATGTTCCTGGATGACAGGGAATTGAAATTAAAAAAAGGCAAAAAAGGCAAGGAATTGATCGACTCGGGTTATTCCTGGGAAAGCGAAGAAAAGGTATTGATTGATGTCTATGAAAGAGTTTTAGCCACGAAGTTACACGAAGGGACACGAAGATGAATATCTGGATATTTAATCATTATGCGATTACGCCGGACTATCCGGGTGGTACGCGGCATTTTGAATTGGGGAAAAATATTTCTGAAAGGGGTCACCGGGTGGTTATTTTTGCGTCTAATTTTATTCACATGAGTTTTTCTTTTGTTGAATTGGAACGTCGAGTGGATTATAAACGGGAGAGTTTTGGTAATCTTGAATTTATCTGGTTAAAGACCCGTGCATATACGAAAAACAATTGGAAGCGGGTTTTAAATATGCTGGATTACAGCCGGGGTATAAAACGTATATCCCGGGAATTG
Source organism: Candidatus Aminicenantota bacterium (assembly GCA_011772425.1). Taxonomy (GTDB): domain Bacteria; phylum Acidobacteriota; class Aminicenantia; order UBA2199; family UBA2199; genus JAKAGC01. The sequence continues at coordinate 2,400 of WVZO01000517.1, read as the reverse complement.
GTGAAAAACAATGTACTGGAGAAACCCGATGTTATTATCGGTTCTACTGTCCATCCGTTTGCAGCGCTTGCTGCGTCTTCTTTAGCGCGGAGGTTTGATGTGCCTTTCATTTTTGAAATCCGGGATTTATGGCCCCGGAGTTTTATCGATATGGGGGTTTGGGGTAAATCTTCTTTTCAGGCGCGGTTTTTTGGAGCCATTGAGAAGAAAACCGTATCCAGGGCCAGGAAAATTATTACGTTATCGCCCAGGACGAGATCTTATTTAAAAGAACACTACAATTTCCCTTCAGAAAATATATATTATATTCCCAATGGTGTTAACATTGGGAAAAGTGATTCCTCTGAAACGGTTCCCGGTAGTACACTGGAAGCCCTGGAACAAATGAAAAAGGATGGAGCTTTTATTGTTCTTTATTCCGGTTCTTTGATAGCCACCAATAAGCTGGAAACTATTATAGATGCAGCCGGGATGCTGCGGGAAAACAAGGGGTTAAAGCTGGTAATGATTGGCAAGGGGCAGGAAGAAGAAAGGTACAGGGAGCTTATCAGGAGTAAAAAACTTGAAAATATTTCTATTTCACCGCCAGTGCAAAAGGAACAGGTCCCCTGTTTGCTGCGAAAGGCGGATCTATTGATTTTGCAGCAGGGGAATGTGCAGTGGGGGAGTTCCAATAAGTTGTATGATTATATGGCGTCGGGCCGTCCGATTATATCCAGTGTACATGCCAGGCACAATGATATTATCGCTGAAATTGACGGGGGGATTTCGGTCCCGCCGGAAAATCCCGGGGAGTTGTATCAAGCGATTCTTCGATTACATGGTATGCCGGAAGACGAGCGGGGGCAAATAGGGCAGCGCAATGTGGATTTTGTAAAGAAGTATCATGACTGGAAAGTGTTGTCGGAACGGTTGTTAGACTTATTAGAAGCTGTCAAGAAATAATCTTTTTGGTCTGTTCACAACCCGAACAAGCCGGAACCAAAAAGGCTATTATTCACCGCAGAGCACGCAGAGATGTTTTTTGTTTTTTATTATATAATTTCTTCTCCGCGGCCTCTGCGCTCTCTGTGGTAAAAAAAATTTTGCCAGTAAATGGCAAGATTTTACTAATAGGTAGCCTAAACATTCATTGCTTATCGATCTCTTCATAGTCTGCCTGGTAAACATCCGGATCATCTTCATCATTGTTATCGGAAGAATCTCCGGGTTCGTTGTCGCCTGGCCACCTATAATTACTGTATACCGAGTATTTCCACTGGCCGGTTTCAAATTTCTTTTTGAAGTAATCCAGGGTAAGGTCTGTATAGAGTTTTCTTGTTAGAGGGAACAGCAGGGATAACCCCACCAGGTCAGTAATGAATCCCGGGGTTACCAACAGGATACCGCCAGCCAGGATCATAGCGCCTTGCAGCAGGTCTCTGCCGGGTAATTGTCCCTGGCTTAATTGGGTCCGGATTTTGGAGATAATTTGGGCGCCCTGGGATTTGGCAAAAGACGCGCCCACGATACCGGTCAGGATTACCAGTGCCACAGTATTCATGGTGCCGATGGCTTGCCCCGCTTTTATCAGGATATACAACTCCACTACCGGGACAATAGTAAACAACAAAAGCAGTCTTACAAACATCATTTCTCTCAATAAAAATAGTTTATACCATTTCGTTAAGGAATGCAAGGAATAGACATTATTGTCTGTCACATTTTTCTACTTCTGGGGAATTTCGATATTTGAAACAAAAATAGCAGGACGCAGGGCGCAGGATGCAAAGCAATAAACGCCCTGCCCCCTGCCCCCTGCCCTCTGCTCCCTGCGCTTTGCGCCCTGTGCCTGGTTGGACTATGGGACCACAATGTTGATCTGCTCTTTCAATTGCGGGTCATCCTGGAGCGCAACATCAACTACCTTTACAAAACCCCGCCACCATTTCAGTAATTCTTTAAACGCTTTATCTTTCAATTCCGTGGCTTTTTCCGCTTCTGCTTTGGCTTCATTCCTATCGGAAATGGCTTTTTCCCAGTCCAGGACAGCTTGCTTGCCCGCCTCCAGGTCCTCACGGGTAATGCTGCGATTTGGGGTCAGGTAATTTATGCAAAAACAGTGCTCCTGTGCTATCGATGGAATCTCCGCAGGCGTTTTAAATATGTCCGAAGGACGCCCCTTTGTTTGTAATTTGTAAAGGGTATGGGGTCATGTATTTTATGCATATAACATATACGTGAACGTGGGTGAGTAGATTGGGAGCGGAGGTTAAGGGTTGCCGGTTACTGGGGGGGATACTCCAACCAGTCCGGTATAAGGTATGATAAGCAACTGAGGCTTGATAAGACTTTAAAAATATACCTGGTCACTGGTCACTGATCACTGGACACGGGTCACCAGTAAAGGTCGCCTTCGTG
>WVZO01000670.1:579-5080 GCA_011772425.1 Candidatus Aminicenantota bacterium | reverse complement strand
TCTTTTCGTTTTGGTCATTTGAATTTTGGTCATTCGAATTTGTTTCGAATTTCGATATTCGAGTTTCGGATTTAAGAACTTTGACGAGACCCTGAATTCAAATAGTGGGGGCTTGACAATCTTTATTATTTGTATACAATTTACTTTTGATTTAGATGTTTTTTTTTAAGGAGTATTGATGCGAGTTACAATCGAATCTGAACATTTAAATGGATTGGTAGTGATTGCTCCTGAAGTATATGAAGATGAAAGAGGTTTTTTCATGGAGGTATTCAGGGCCGATCAATTCGAGGAATTGGGTTTGCCTACTGAGTTTGTGCAGGACAATCATTCCGGTTCGCAGAGGGGTGTTTTAAGGGGTCTGCATTTTCAATATGACCCGCCCATGGCTAAGTTAATGCGGGTGACCTATGGTCGTGCGTATTTGGTGGCTGTTGACATTCGCAAAGGCTCGCCTACGCTGGGTCAATGGTTTGGCATTGAAATCTCCGCGCAAGATAAAAAACAGGTATGGGCGCCTGCGGGTTTTGCCCGGGGATTTTATACCCTCTCCGAGTATGCGGAAATCCAGTACAAATGCACGGGTATTTATAACAGCAAAGGTGAATCCGGTATTTTGTGGAATGATCCTGAAATAGGCGTTGAATGGCCGGATTCCAGTCCGATTCTTTCCAGGAAAGACCAGAATGCCCAGACCTTAGTCCAATGGCTGGGACGGCCGGAGTCGGACTATTTTAAGTACTAACAAGCGTTATCTAATAAAAGATTAACTATTTGATGAAAAAACGGTCACAAAGAAACAAAGGTACAAAATATTCTTTGTGTTCCTTCGTGTAAATTCGTGGCTAAAAAATAAAGGAGTAAAGCATGAGAATACTTGTTGCCGGTGGTGCAGGTTATATTGGTTCTGTGTTGATCCCCCAGCTCCTGGAGCGGGGTTATGACGTGGATGTGATTGATTTATTTTGGTTTGGCAATCATTTACCTAAAGAAGTCGGTATTATTAATAAAGACATCTTTGGCCTGGAGGAGAAAGATATCAGTGGTTATGACCAGGTGTTATTTTTGGCGGGTTTATCCAATGATCCCATGGCAGAGTATTCGCCAGCGGAGAATTTTATTTCCAACGGATCAGCGCCGGCCTTCCTGGCATACACTGCCAAAAAAGCTGGGGTAAGGCGTTTTATTTATGCAGGTTCTTGTTCGGTGTACGGTTATACCGTCAATGAGCTGTACGATGAAACGTGTCCTGCTGTTTCCAGTTATCCGTATGGGATATCCAAGCTGCAAGGTGAGAATGCTGCCATCCAGATGCAAGACAAGAATTTTTCTATTATTTCGTTGCGTCAGGGAACGGTATCCGGTTACAGTCCGCGGATGCGGTTTGATTTAGTAGTAAACACCATGTTCAAATTTGCCCTTACTGAAGGGGTAATCACTGTCAACAACCCGGCCATATGGCGGCCGATCTTAGCCATCAAAGATGCTGCCACTGCGTATATCCGGGCAATAGAATCCAACGAGGATATCTCCGGTATATTTAATGTGGCTTCGGGGAATTACACTGTCGGTGAAATCGGTGACCTGGTCAAAAGCGGCGTCAAAAAGTACCTGAACCTGGATATACGCCTGAATATCAAACATATCCAGGATTACAGGAATTACAAAGTCAGTATTGAAAAAGCCAGAAAGGTGTTGAGTTTTCATCCCAAAAACGATGTGGAATCTATTGTTGAGGACCTGGTGGAGAACCGGGACAAATTCCAGGATTTTGGCAATCCCAATTATTACAATATCCAGGTTTTTAAGAAAATATCGAAGAAATGAGTAGGAAGTAGGAAGTAAGAAGTAGGAAGTATAACTCTCTGTGTTCTCTGTGTCCTCTGTGGCAAAAAAATAGATCAGGAGGTTGTGAATGAAAATAGTAGTTATTGGGGCAGATGGTCAATTAGGTACTGACATCTGTGAAGCCCTGGATAAAAACAAAGACGAGGTTATTGGGTTAACCATTGAACACATCGAGGTTACTGACATAGATTCTGTTTCTAACGTTTTAAAAGAGGCCAGGCCGGAAGTGGTCATCAACACAGCGGCCTTTCACGATCTGGAGAAGTGTGAAGATGAGCCGCTAAGGGCATTCGAGGTAAACGCCCTGGGGGGCAGGAATGCGGCCATGGTATGCAATGATATTAATGCTGTTTTGATGCACATCAGTACGGATTATGTTTTTGATGGCGAAAAGCGAGCGCCATACATCGAAACTGACAAACCCATGCCTTTGAATGTGTATGCTAACACCAAACTATCCGGTGAGTATTTTGTGGAAGCCATTGCAAAGAAATTTTATATTTTACGGGTCTCTGGTATTTACGGCAAAGCGCCTTGCATTGGTAAAAAGGGAATGAATTTTGTGAAACTCATGCTCAAATTGTCCCGGGAGCGGGACGAAGTCCGGGTGGTGGATAATGAAATATTAACCCCGACATCAACGGTTGAGATTTCCAACCAGGTTGTAAAAATAATTAACAGTCATGTGGAGTATGGGTTGTACCATTGTACTGCGGAGGGCAGTTGTTCCTGGTATGAATTTGCCAAAGAGATTTTTGATATTACTAAACCTGATATCAGGTTTAACAAAGCTGCGCCGGGTGAGTTTGCGGTTAAGGTGAACCGGCCGGAGTATTCGGTTTTGGAGAATAAATGTTTAAAGGACCGAGGCATTAATATTATGCGGCATTGGAAGGAGGGTTTAAGAGATTACCTGGCTAAAGAATAGGAGCCGCGAAGGTACACGAAAGGTTTTTTTCTTTTTATTTTTAGCCACCAAGTTACACGAAGGTACACAAAGAAGAGAAGAAAATTACAAATCCCAAATTACAATGACCGAATTTCCAAACAAAAGCTTTTGCAGGGGGTCCAGGGGGGTGGTTTTCTCGAAAAGAGCCCCCTTGGCCGTCGGAGACAAGAAGAGTTCTAATAGGAGTTCAGGATGGACATTCTAAAAGTTGTTGTTTTTTTAGTTTTTATGTCCATCCTGAATATTGGTTAGTAGATCCGCACGGAGGGCATTAGTTTTTTCAGAGTGCCCGCGCGGTAGGAGAGTTTGTGTCACCATGTGATGATATCTGAAAGAGCAAAATAACGCATCAGGTAAATAATCCATTTTTGGCAGAATATTTTTTTGCCACAGAGAGCACAGAGTTCACAGAGAGAAGAAGTTTTTTTTAGGTGAAGAAGCCAGGATAAATTTAGATGTTGACAAACCCGGGAAATAATAATATTATAACAAGTGGTCAAGGAGGCCCCCGATGAAAGTTACATTGGATATACCTGACAGTTACGCTTTATATTTCACTCTATCCAGTATAGAGAAGGAGCTTAAATTGTTTACTGCCTTAATGTTAGTAAAACAAGGAAAGATTTCGGTTTCTAAGGGTGCGGAATTGTCAGAGATGACCATTTATGATTTTATGGGAGAGTGTAAAAAAAATGAAATCCCTGTAATAGATTATTCCAGGGAGGAATTGAAGCAAGAATTTGAAGCGATCAAAAGGGAATTATTGTAAAAGAGGAACTTATTGACTATGCGTTAGACCTTGCAGGTGAGGGATGAGATCAATGGCTTCAATCTCCTTTAACGACTCAAGATTCTAAACGTGATTTCTACCTTAAATTTACGCGAAGGGGTATATAATCAAAATCTGTTTGGGATTTCGGTCATTGTAATTTGGAATTCTTTAATGGTTGGGGGTGCCACCCCCTTTGGGATTTGGGATTTGGAATTTCCAGACAAGCTATGTCTTTTTGGGTTCCGGCTTGGCTGGCTTGTGTCCTCTGCAAAAAATCCAATGACAGGAACCCAATTCCCATGATAAGCCAGAATCAAAACTATCATAGGGACCAGGTCCCGATGATAGTCCGGAATTAAAACTATCACAGGGACCAGGTCCCAATGACAGTCCGGAATCGAAACTATCACAGGGACCAGGTTCCGATGACAGTCCGGAATTAAAACTATCACAGGGACCAGGTTCCGATGATTGATTTAACTCTGCTCAATATCTCGAATAGGTCCATGGTGATTGATTCTCCGATACGCCAACACTCCAGCACTCCAATACTTCAGGGCGATAAAAAGTCGCCAGGCAAAAAATACTATTCCATTATTCCACCATTCCAGTCAATTGTGAGCGAAGCGAACTAAGTTCTGATTTTCTTCTCTACTTGGTGTTCCTTCGCGTGCCTTCGCGGCTAAAATAACCTTTTCACTTTTCCTTACGAAAGGGATCAAACTGCCGTAGGACGGTGGTTTGAAAGCTGTGGGAAGGTAGTTCCAGGGGCGTAGGAATGGTTACCTAGGCCGTAGGAAGACAGTTCCTGGGCCGTAGGGACGGGTTCCTAGCCCGTAGGAAGATGGTTCCAGGGGCGTAGGAACAGGTCACTAGCTCGTAGGAAGATGGTTCCTAGAGCGTAGGAACGGGGTCACTGACCCCTAGGAAGA
>WVZO01000670.1:210-570 GCA_011772425.1 Candidatus Aminicenantota bacterium | reverse complement strand
GTGGGAAAGGGTCATCAAGTCGTAGGAAGATGCTCAGTATGCTGTAGGAAAAGGGTCATTGACCCGTAGGAAAGGAGTCCGTATTAAAATAAGATACCCAACAATCCAATTTCCCTGAATTCACCGCCAACTTTTTAAGAACTGGCGGAACTTGTTGCGTGATTGCGTGCCTGGAAAACCTCAACTACGGTTGGGAGAAGGGTTTGGAATTTCGGTCATTGTAATTTGGAATTTGTTTGTAATTTGTAATTTGGGATTTGGAATTTTTTTTCTTCTTGGTGTTCCTTCGTGTACCTTCGTGGCTAAAAATAAAGCAGTAAAAGGGTCAACAGGGATGCGTCAAAGTTTTCAAAAACCTTT
>WVZO01000670.1:0-161 GCA_011772425.1 Candidatus Aminicenantota bacterium | reverse complement strand
CATCTAAATTATGAATGATGAATGATGAAGTAAACTTTTATGAACTCTGGTATGTCGCTATCGATGTTACTTTTCATCATTCAACATTCGTAATTCATCATTTAACCAATATCCCCTGTCTGCGTGCTCCTTATGACACGCGGCACGCACAGGCAGGCATC
>WVZO01000320.1 GCA_011772425.1 Candidatus Aminicenantota bacterium | reverse complement strand
GCTTCCAGGATATCCATCTCCTTCTGTTTCTCTTCTGAAATACCGATGTTACCCTTTGTTTCTTGTTCATCCAGGTAATGCACCAATGAACGGATGGTGGTATATTTGAAAAGTGAAACCACAGGAATTTGCTTTTTAAATTCCTCTTTAATCCTGGTATTAACTTTAATAATATCCAGCGACGTGCCTCCCAGGTCGAAGAAATTATCATCCTTGCCCACGCGGTCCGTTTCCAGGATTTCTTTCCAGATTTTAGCCAGTTGTTTTTCTTTTTGGCTCTCAGGTGCCGCAAAAGGCTGAAGAGACCCGGACCGGGCATCCGGGTGCGGCAAGTGTTTCCGGTCTACTTTTCCTAACGTGGTCCAGGGAATTTCCTCCACTTCCACGATATAAGGCGGTATCATATAATCCGGGAGGTCCCGCGCCAACCGGCTTTTTACCTCTGCAGCATCGATAGGTCCGTTACACACCACATAAGCAGCCAAAAATTTTTCACCGGACACCCGTTCCCTATCCACCACCACCGCTTCTTTGATGGCAGCCAAACCGGCTAACCGGCTTTCTATCTCAGCCAATTCAATCCGGTATCCCCTTATCTTCACCTGGCGGTCAATACGGCCCAGGAATTCGATATTCCCATCCGACAACCACCGCGCTAAATCCCCGGTTTTATAATGCCTCCGGCGGCCAGGGGGGCTCTTTTTATAAAAACTGCCCCCCTGGACCCCCCGCAAAAATTTTTTATTAATAGTGTTTTGTGTTTTGCTTTTTTCCGTTTCGGATTGGTTTGGAATTTGTAATTTGGAATTTGTAATTTGGAATTTTTCTCTGGTCAATCCCGGTTGGTTCATGTAACCGCGGGTTATGCCGGGGCCGGCCACACATAATTCACCTCCTACGTTAATGGGCAATAGATTGCCGTATCTGCCTAAAATATAAACCCTGTACCTGGCAAGGGGTTTACCAATAGGAACATCAGTCAGGAGATCAGGCGAATTCAAGCACCTGTAATAGGTGGCACAGACTGTGCTCTCCGTGGGACCGTAGGTATTGTAAACCTCTGCTATTTCCAGGATTTTATCGATATAGTCGGCCCTTAATACGTCACCGCCTGCCACCACGATTCGCAGCGACGCCAACAGGCGTTTGGAATCCAGCGGGGTGGGAAGCCCCTCCCTCAGTGCTTTATTCAACTCATTCACCAACTGCGGGGCACTGGAAATCATACTCACCTGGTTCCTGGCAATAAATACACATAATCCGGGAATATCTCTTACCAATATCCTCCCGGGAATGGCCACTCTACCTCCTCTCACTAAAATGGGATAAAACTCTTCCACAAACGCATCAAAAGCAATGGAGCCTTGCTGGAGGACCGTATCATTCGAGCGGATATCAATTTCATTTTCTACAGCATTAACATAATTGGCAAGATTCCCGTGCTCTACCATTACTCCTTTGGGCCGGCCGGAAGTACCAGAAGTGTAGATAATGTAACATAGGTGAGTAGGGTGAGTAAGGAGAGTAAGGGGAGTAGGATGACCGGGGAATTCCTCGATCAGCGTGCTCAGCTTAATGACTTCTGCTTCCCCACTCACCTCACTTACCTCACTCACCTCACTCAACAAAATCTTTGCCTTGCTGTCATTTATCATATATTGAATGCGGTCGCGGGGGTAATCGGTTTCGATGGGTAAATAGGATCCCCCTGCTTTTAATATACCCCAAATGGCAATCGCCATTTCCATGCATGATTCCATCATGATACCCACGATGCTTTCGGGTCGGACACCTTTTTGTCGCAATAGATGGGCTAATCGATTGGATTTTTCATTCAATTCCCTATATGTTATAGAGATGTAATCCGCCGGGAAGGGCACAGCGCCCTGTGCCCCTGGACAGGGTGCTGTGATGGCAGCGCGGTCCGGCGTTCCGGCTGCCTGGTCCTCAAATCGATCAAGCACCATCTTTGGTATGCCTTTGCCGGATTTGTGGGAGGTATCGTTAAAGGTTTCCAACAATTGCTGCTTTTCCGCTTTGTCCATCACGTCGATGTCTGCCAGACGAATGTCGGGTTCTGCCGCTGCCTCACGGATAATATTGATAAAATGCCGGGCAAACCGTTCCATGGTTTCGCGTTTATACAAGCGGGTACAATACTCTAAGGTGAAACAAATGTCTCCACCGGCTTCGTTTTCCACTGCTTCGATGGTGAAGTCCACTTTTGACGTATGCTGAATTTCCTTTTCGTCTGACTGGTAAGGTAAAAACGTCAAACCTTTCAATTGAAACTCTGCCGCCTCAAAATTTTGGACAATTAACATGGCATCAAACACGGGATTGCGGCTTACCTCGTTGTCGGCACCCAGTAACCGGATTATTTCCCTGAAGGGATACGCCTGGTTTTCATGGGTTTCCAGGGTCTCCTGTTTCACCATCTCCAGGAAGGTTTTAAATTCCAGTTCACCTCCGGGATGATTTCGTTGGACCAGGGTTTCGATTAAAAGACCGATGACTTTTTGCAGGTCCGGGTGATGTCTCCCGGCAATGGTGGTTCCAACAACAATNNAATGGTGGTTCCAACAACAATATCCTCCTGGCCCGAATACCTGGACAATAGAATATTGTACACGGCCAATAGGACCATATATAAAGTAGTTCCAGTCTTTTTTATTAAGTGGTTAAGATCGCCGGTTAAGGACTTTCCAATTGTAAAATCGAATTTATCACCATCAAAGCTCTGTACCGGCGGACGGGGAAAATCCGTGGGTATGTCGAGAACCGGTGCTCCGCCTTTAAATCGTTTTAACCAATACGCTTCATGTTTCTTTAGCTTACCCGATACCAGTCGGTCATGCTGCCATTGGGAAAAATCTTT
>WVZO01000197.1:2451-25669 GCA_011772425.1 Candidatus Aminicenantota bacterium | reverse complement strand
CGTCTCCCTCAACCTCAACCTCAACCTTAACCTGCCAGGTTAGCTCTGCTAACCTGGCTTACGTCATCTATACCTCCGGTTCCACGGGCAGACCCAAAGGCGTGGCCGTGAAACACCGGAACGTGTCCAATTTCATCACGGCTATGGCTGAAAAAATCGATTTTTCTCCGGGGAAAACCATCCTGGCATTGACTACCATTTCCTTCGATATCTCCGTACTGGAAATCCTGGTGCCGCTGGTTCGGGGCTTAACCGTGGTGGCAGCGGATGAGACCCAGCAAACAGATACGCTGCTCTTGAACCGGTTGATTAAAACTCACGGTGTGGATATGCTGCAAATGACGCCGTCACGGTTGAAATTACTGCTGCAAGACCCGGAAACCACTCGGTATCTTAATGGAATATCGGAATTAATCGTAGGCGGCGAAGCCTTTCCCCAGGATTTGTATGAAACCGTGAGAAAGAAGTTCAAGGGCAGATTTAAAATTTACAATGCCTACGGTCCCACCGAAACCACGGTGTGGTCCACCCTCAGCGTCCTGAGCAGTGACAGTGAATCTCTTACCATTGGCAACCCCATCCTCAATACCGAAATATACATTGTCGATAGGGACTATAACCTGGTTCCGCAGGGAGTGGCTGGCGAATTGTGCATCGGCGGCGAAGGCGCTGCCGGGGGGTACATAAACAACCCGGAGTTGACCGCTGAGAAGTTTGACCATGATTTATGGGATTTTCAGGATTACCGGGATGAGAAAAAAAAGGAAGATTATCAAAAGTTTTTTGGGGGGTCCAGGGGGACGATTTTACAAAAAAGCTCCCCTGGTCCCCGAAGGCTTTACAAAACCGGTGACCTGGCACGCTGGCTGCCGGACGGGGAAATCCAGTTCCTGGGGCGGGTAGACCACCAGGTCAAAATCAGGGGATTCCGCATCGAACCCGGTGAGATCGAGCAGCACCTGGCAAACCATGAAGCAATAAAAGAGGCCGTGGTGATTGCCCGGGAAGATAATAACAACGACGGATATCTCTGTGCTTATATCGTTCCCAACACACCGGAGGTGTTTGAAACGGCCTCATCTTATTCTAGGGAACTTAAAGAACATTTATCGCGACAGTTACCCGGTTATATGATTCCCTTCCTGTTTGTTCTGCTGGAAGCGATCCCCCTTACCACCAGCGGGAAGATTAACCGGCAGGCATTGCCGGCACTGGAAATAAGCGTCGGTGACCACTATGTGCCCCCGCGAAACCCCATGGAAGAAAAATTGGTGGAGATATGGGCCGACATACTGCCGGTGGATTCGCTGTCAGTGGGAATCGATACCAGTTTCTTTGAACTGGGCGGTCATTCGCTCAAAGCCACCCTGCTGTTATCTAAGATACACGAAACCTTCCAGGTACGCATCCCTATGCCGGAACTGTTCAAAAAACCTAGCATCAGGGGCCTGGCAGAATATATCGGAAGTGCTGAGCAAACGGCTTACATTCCCATCGAACCTGCGGAAGCCAGGGATTTCTATGAACTCTCCTTCCACCAGAAACGGCTCTGGATTATCCGGCAGTTGGATGAAAAAAATCTATCCTATAACATGCCGATGCGGCTCGTACTCGACCGTACGGTTCATGTCGCCGATGTAAACAAGGCGCTGTATAAACTGATGGAACGGCACGAGAGTTTACGAACCGCTTTTAAGGAAGTAAACGGCACTCCATTTCAGTTTATAGATGATACCGTGGAACCTCCGCTTGAAGTTGTCGATATTTCCGCTATGGCCCCGGAAGAAAAAGAACCGGAAAGGGAACGCATTTTTAGAGAGGCAGCGGAAATATCCTTCGATTTTACCCGGGCACCGCTGTTCCGGGCTGTGATGGTCCGATGGGACAACGAGAAATATGACCTGGTTTTCAATATGCACCATATCATTTCCGACGGCTGGTCCATGGGAATACTGGAAAGGGAATTTACCCGCCTGGTGAAAGGATACCGGGAAGGGAGCGACTTTTCTCAACTTTTCCCCGCCCCTGCGCTGCAGTATAAAGATTTTTCAGAATGGCATAACCGCCGGATAAGTCAGCCTCCATTGAGAGATGCTTCCCACCGTTTCTGGCTGGAAAAGCTTAAAGGTGGTGTGCCGGTGCTCCAATTGCCCGTGGATTTTACTGCCGGTGTTAACAGGCGTGACACCAGCGGTGCTGCCTTCAGGTGTTATATAACCCGGGAAGTAAAAGAGAGGTTGAAGCGAATGGCCGAAACCGAGCGTACCACCCTCTCGATGGTGATATTTACCATTTATAACATCCTGGTGGCCCATATTTCAGGCCGGGAGGATACGGTTTGCTCGCTTATCGGCGCTGGCCGCAGCCACCCGGCACTGCGGGAGGTAGTGGGCTATTTTACCAACTCCATATTGGTGAAAACCCATGTGAACCCGGAAGAAGATTTTATCGATTTGCTTCACCGGGTCCATAACGATGTGCTGGAAACTCTTCAGCACCAGGATTACCCCTTGGAGCCGGTGCTGGATGAGCTGAAGATGGGGTTCCCGGATATTCCGGTATCTTACAACATGCTTAACCTGCAAGATATCCCCGCAGCCGCCGATACGGAAGAACCCGAACCCCTCCCGGTTCACATGGAAAAAGCACAGGGCGTCAAGTTTGACCTGTCCCTCTTTGTGACAGAACGCCGGGACACCTTCGAACTGCTCTGGAACTACCGGAAATCGCTGTTTAAACCAGAAACCATCGAATCCATCAGCCGGGTTTTTCTCAACCTGTCCAGTGAGTTGTCTGAAGATGAAACGGAATAAAAAAATAAAAAATCTAAAATCCCTGGGCTTCGAACCAGCGGTAATAAAGGGCAATACCCCTCAACCTGGCAACGATTACGCAGAATTTAAAAAAGGAGATATCCACCAGTCCATTGCCCGTCGTTTTGAAGAACAGGTTAAAAAGTACCCCGAAAGGCTCGCGGTAAAGACCCAAACCCGGACCCTGACCTATCATGCCCTTAACGCTTTTGCCAACCGGACGGCCCATGCTGTCCTGGCAGCCTGTGACGGTAATGACCGGTTAGAGACCCGGTCCGCGGCCCTGTTATTCGGACATGGTGCCGGCATGATCACAGGTATCATGGGTGTCTTGAAGTCGGGGAAGTTTTACATACCGCTGGATGCCGCTTACCCTGTGGAGCGGCTAGTTTATATTCTGGAAGATTCCGGGGCTGGTATTATCGTTACCGACCAGGCCAATAAGGACCTGGGAATTACGTTAAAAAATAAGGTAAACAATCATATAAAGGTAATCGATATCGACAGCATCGCCGATACCGTTTCAACGGAAAACCCGGAGGTTGCCATATCGCCCGGAGATATGGCCTACATCCTCTATACGTCCGGTTCTACGGGGAGGCCCAAGGGAGTGATGCAAAATCAGCGCAATGTCCTGCATTTTGCCAGGGTATATACCAATGCCCTGCATATCCATAAAGACGATAAACTGACGTTGTTATCCTCTTACAGTTTCGATGCGGCCAAAATGGACATTTACGGTGGCCTGTTAAACGGTGCCGCGCTCTATCCTTACGATATCAAAGAAGAGAACAACCTGCAGCGCATGCCCGAATGGCTCCGGGAGGAAGGTATCACTATTTACCACTCCATTCCCACGGTTTACCGGTATTTTACCGGCCTGGTCGGCGAATCGGACCTGTTCCCCTGCCTCCGGTTTATCGTACTGGGGGGAGAACCGGTATTCAAAAAAGATGTGGAAGCCTATAAAAAATATTTCTCCCACCACTGCCTGTTTATCAATGGCCTGGGCCCCACCGAATCCACGGTTACGCTCCAGTATTTTATGGATAAGAACAGCGAAATCACCCGGGAAGCCGTGCCCGTGGGCTTTGCCGTGGATGAGACCCGGGTCTTTCTATTGGACGGTCATGATAGGGAGGTGGGGGCTTTCGGGGTAGGGGAGATCGTATTCGAAAGCGATTACCTGGCCGCGGGATACTGGAAAAACCCGGAACAAACCCGGAACGTATTCATGCCCAACCCCTTAACCGGGCAAGGCAGGATTTACCGCACCGGCGACTTAGGCAGGCGCCTGGCCGACGGTGCACTGGAGTATGCTGGCCGAAAGGATTTTCAGGTGAAAATCAGCGGTTACCGTGTGGAAGTAGAAGAAATCGAAAGTAAACTGGACCAGGTCCCGGGCATCAAGAAAAGTATAGTCGTTTGCAAAACCAGTGATAACCACGAAAATTACCTGGCAGCTTTTTACACCGGGACCAATGACATAACCATCGATGAAAACCGCCTGGTTACCCTTTTGAAAGACTCGCTGCCCGATTACATGATCCCCGCGGTCTTTTTCCACACCCCGGCATTTCCCCTGACTCCCAGCGGCAAGGTGGACCGCATCACCCTGGCAAAAATGGATATCTCTCACCTATTACCGGAGATCGAATATGAACCCCCGGGGAATGAAACCGAATCCATACTGGCGAAGGTATGGAAAGAATTGTTAAATGTGGATAAAATCGGTATCAATGAAAATTTCTTTGTCCTGGGGGGCAATTCGTTAAAAGCGGTGCTGCTGGTTTCCCGGGTCCATAAAGCCCTGGCAGTAAAAATTCCCCTGGCGGAAATATTTAAGCGGCCCACGATAAAAGAATTGGCAGCCTTTGTTTGCGCCGCCAGAACAAACATCTACGAAGATATCCAGCCCGTGGAGAAAAGGGATTATTATCCGTTATCATCGGCCCAGAAACGCCTCTTCTTCCTGAGTCGATTCGAGGATGTGGGTACCGCTTTTAATATGCCCATCGGCTTGAGAATAAAGGGTGTTCTTGATATCCAGCGATATGAGGGGATTTTCAAGAGCCTGATCCGGTGTCATGAAACGCTGCGAACCTCCTTTCATTTGCTTAACGATCAACCGGTTCAGCGGGTTCACGATGCGGTAGAATTTAAGGTTGAGGTTAAGGTTAAGGTTGAGGAGGGAAAACAGAGGACAGAAAACAGAAGACATGGTACGAAGACAGAGGATACTGTGCAGGGTCAAAATTTGCCAACTGCCCCTTTATCGGCAGGGGGTGCCACCCCCTGCCAACTGCCAACTGATTTCATCCGTCCTTTTGATTTGTCGCAGGCGCCGTTGTTTCGTGTGGGCATTGTCTCGCTGTCGCCAGAGGAACATTATCTTTACTTCGATGCGCATCATATCGTGTTTGACGGAGCCTCTACGGCGGTCCTGGCGGAAGATTTCAAACGCCTGTATGAAGGCGGCGAACCGGGGCGGTTGAACATCCAGTATAAAGATTTTGCCGCCTGGCAGAACCGTTTATTTGCAAGCGGGAAGATAAAAACAGGAGAAGATTACTGGCTGAATCTCTATTCCGATGCACTTACCAATGAGTTACCGGAGTTGAACCTGCCCACCGATTACCCCCGCCCCGCTGTCATGAGCTATGAGGGAGATAACTACGGTTTTACCCTTGACAGGGATGAGACCTGTGCCTTAAAGGAGATGGCGCTGCAAAACGATGTGTCGTTATACATGCTCTTGCTGGCTGCTTACGATGTATTTCTGGCAAAAATAACCGGGCAGGAAGATATAATCGTGATCACTATTATTTCCGGCCGGAACCACGCGGATACGGAGAAGGTTATCGGTGTATTTGTCAATATGCTGGCCATGAGGAATTACCCGGACGGGGAGAAATCCTTCCTCGAGTTTCTCAAGGAAGTCAGGAATTCCACGTTAAAGGCTTTTGAGAACCGGGACTATCAATTTGAAACCCTGGTGGAGAAGTTGCCCGGCACCCGGGATATCTACCGGCACCCCCTGACGGATGTCGGTTTTACACTGCAGAACCTGGAAGCCGGCCCGGACCGGGGCAGCGATGAATTGCAGTTCGTTTCCCTGAAATCCCAACGAAAAACCGCCAGGAACGACCTGAACCTGGAAGGATTTGAAATCGACGGCTGCTTGCGGTTCGATTTTCAATACCGGACCAACCTTTTCAAAAAAGAAACCGTCGCCGCCTTTGGCAGCTATTTCAGGACCGTCCTGGGAAACGTTATCAAAGAACCCCGGGAGAAAATAAAGGATATGGAGTTGATCACAGGGGAAGAAAAGCATCGACTGCTTTTCGGTTTCAATAATACCCAAAAAGAGTATCCCGGGCAGGGTTTGACCATTCATCGTTTATTTGAGCAGCAGGTGCAGCGAACGCCTGAAGCCGCTGCGGTACGTTCCTTCATCGAATTCAAGAATATTTACGACCGGTTGAAACCGGAGAGGGTATCCATTGAACTCACCTATGAGGAACTGGACGACAGGGCCGGTCAATTGGCGCAGGCGCTTCGAGCAAAGGGGCTCCAGGCCGGCGGCATAGTGGGTCTCATGGTGCGGCACCCGCTGGAGGTGGCAGTGTCCATTTGGGGAATACTCAAAGCCGGGGGCGCCTACCTGCCCATCGATCCCGCTTACCCTCGTGAAATTAAGCAATATATCCTGGACGACAGCCAGGTCCGGCTGCTGGTGACCGAAGAGGAGTTAAGCGGCGAGCTGCCGGATTTGTTGGCATCGACCACGGTTATTCTCACTGACGATTATGAAATAGCCGGAACCGGGTCCTTCAACCCGGCAATAACACATACCATGCCGGACCTTGCTTATGTGATTTACACCTCCGGTACCACCGGCAGGTCCAAAGGGGTGTTGATTTCCCATGAAGGTATTGTTAACTATACGTTGTGGCGCCTGGGGACTTATGGATATTCGCAAGCGGATGTGACTCTTCAACCGCTTTCTTACAGCTTTGACGGTTTCGGTTCCAATTTTTACTCCGGTCTTGTCTCCGGCGGTATCCTGGTGATGGTGCCGGAGGACAAACGCACGGATGGGGAGTACCTGAAAGAGATCATCATAGAGAACCGGGTCACCAATGTAAGCCTGGTGCCGGGTATGTACCGCCTGCTGTTGGAAAGTATGGATGAAGAATCGTTTCAAAGTCTCCGGTTGGTGGTGTTGGCTGGGGAGACCAGTGGGGAGAGTCTTATAAAAAGAAGCCATGAAAAAGCCCCCCATATATTACTGGCCAATGAATACGGCCCCACGGAGGCAGCGGTTACCGTTACCGGCCGGTCTCCCATCGATGCTTCCAATACTGCCCTTATCGGTGGTCCCATTGCCAATCAACGGATATATATTCTTGATCGTTGGTTAAACCCGGTTCCCCTGATGATTCCCGGCGAGTTATGTGCGGCCGGCTCCGGCATTGCCAGGGGATACTTAAACAACCCGGAGTTAACAGCAGAGAAGTTTGTTTTAGCTCATAGCTCATGGCTCATAGCTGATAGGAGGGAGAAGAAAGCAAGCAGTCCTGAAGAGCTCCCTATGAGCTATGAGCTATCAGCTATGAACTGCCTTTACAAAACCGGTGATCTGGCGCGGTGGCTGCCGGAGGGTAACATTGAGTTCCTGGGCAGGATCGATCACCAGGTCAAAATTAGGGGGTACCGGATCGAATTGGAAGCCATCGAAGCCCATTTGGCGGCGCATGAAAACATAAAAGAAGCCGTCGCAGCGGTAAGGGAAGAAAAAGATAATAAATATATCTGTGCTTATATTGTTCTTTATGCGCCGCAGCGCTTTTCTGCCAGCGATTTAAAAAACTATTTATCGGCGCGATTGGCCTATTACATGGTACCTTCCCGTTTTGTGCCAATGGAAAAAATCCCGCTGACCCCCGGCGGAAAGGTAGACCGTAGGGCCCTGCCGCAGCCGGAAGCCGGGGAAACAGGGACCGGTTACGCTGTTCCTGCCACCGCGCTGGAAAAAAAACTGGCGGAATTATGGGCAGAAGTGCTGGATGTAGAGAAAGAACATATAGGTCTTCATACCAACTTCTTCGAACTGGGCGGCCACTCGTTAAAGGCCGCTCAACTGGTTTCCCGGGTTCACAAAACCCTGGATATTAAGATTCCCCAGGCGGAAATCTTTAAGACACCTACGATCGATGGATTGGTCCGGTTTATGACTTCCGTTGCCGGGGCGGTGGACTACCGCTTCGAAGCTGTCCCGGGAGTAGAAAAGAAAGAGTTTTACGGTCTCTCCTCTGCCCAGCTTCGCATGTACATCCTTCAGCAAATGACACCCGGTAATACGGCTTACAACATGCCGTTTGCCCGTTTATTGGAAGGGGAGGCGGATAAGCAGAGATTGGAGCAGGCTTTCCTTCGATTGACCCGGAGGCACGAAAGCTTACGCACCTCTTTCTGCCTCGTGCAGGGCACCGTGGTGCAGCAAATACACGACACCGTGGATTTCCGGGTCGAATTCTGCGATATCCCGGGCGGTCCCGGGAACTTTGTTCATCCCTTTGATTTGTCCCGGGCGCCGCTCTTGCGAGTGGGCTTGATGCCTGCCCACCAGGGAAAATGTATTTTAATGATGGATATCCATCATATCATATCTGACGGCATCTCGCACCATGTATTGTTCCGGGATTTTATGGCCCTGTACGGCGGCCGGCAATTACCCCCGCTGAGACTACAATATAAAGATTATGTCCAATGGCAGCAGCAATTCTTCCAATCCGAAGTATTTAAACGGCAGGAAACCTACTGGCTGGAGCGATTCAGCGGCGGTATTCCTGTCCTGCGCATGCCCCTGGATTTCAACCGTCCCCCGAAACAATCCTTTGAAGGCCGGACCCTGGCTTTTACCATTCCCAGGGCTCTGGTGGAAAAATTAACTGCACTGGCAGTGGAACAGGGACTCTCGTTAAATATCCTGGTATTATCGCTCTATACATTATTGATCAGTAAATACAGCGATCAGCAGGATATTATCGTGGGCTCGCTGGTGGCAGGCCGCAGCCACCCGGACCTGGAGAAAATCATTGGCATGTTTGCCAATTTCTTACCCCTCAGGAACCGGGTGGAACCAGAGCACACCTTTAGCGAATTTTTACAGGCAGCAGGGAAAAATATCCTGGACGCCTATAACAACCAGGATTACCCCTTTGAAAAATTGATCGATTTACTGGATATCCCGGTAGACCTATCACGGAATGCCCTGTTCGATACCATGGTGGTTTTTCACAACCAGGCGGATTTTTCCCGCGGCGAACCGGGAACCGGCCACCTGTCAGAACCCTTAGAAAACCATGGCTTGAATTCCGTACCTTATACCCTCCAGGAGCATACTTCCACGCTGGATTTTAAACTGGATGTATCCAGGGACAGGGAGAACCCGGGTTCGCTGCACTGCCGGCTGCAGTACGATGCCCGGTTATTCGAGGAAGAATCCATGAACCGCTTCATCGGCCATTTTAATAACCTGGTGACCGAAATTCTTGACAATCCCCGGCAAAGAGTATCGGAGATAGAGCTATTTACAGCGGAAGAAAAAAGGGAATTTCAAGAAAAGCGACCGCGCAGCCGCGTACCCGCGGGTAAACCGGTAACAGTGGCCCTCTGCGCTACTTTTACCGCAGAACCCGCGGCAGACTATATCAAATGGTGGGGCAGCCGCTTTAACCTGGATATTGAGACGGCCTTTGCCCCTTACAACCAGGTGTTCCAGGAGCTGCTGGATGAAAACGGTTTATTGTCTACCAACCGGGGAATCGATGTGCTGCTCATCCGCTTTGAAGACTGGATACGGGAACTGCCGCCAGCCGCTTCGCTTGACACCCAACGCCAGGTCCTGGAAGAAAATTTCGACCGCTTAATAGAAATTTTTAAATCAAAACCCGGACCGACCCCTTATTTTGTGGGCATATTCCCGGTATCCACCCACCTCTCGTTCGGGCCGGACCTTACCCGTTACCTGGAAGAGATGAATAAACGGTGGCAGGCGGCGGCTGCCGCGTTGGATAATGTCTATGTGCTGGATTTTACCTCGTTGGCGGCGTTATACCGGGTGGAGGAAGTATTTGATCCGGTTACCGACAGGGCAGGGCATGTTCCCTTCAGCACCGCCTATTATGCGGCCGTGGGAATCGCTGTTGCCCGGGCCGTCTGTGCCTTAAACAGCAACCCCTTTAAAGTTATTGCCCTGGACTGCGACAATACGTTGTGGAAAGGGATTTGCGGCGAAGATGGCGCCGCGGGTGTCCGGGTGGACGAACCTTATCTGGAACTGCAGCAATTTATGCTGCAAAAGTACCATGAAGGCATGCTGCTGACCCTGTGCAGTAAAAATAATGAAGCCGATGTGTGGGAGGTGTTTGCAATGAATCCTGGCATGATGCTGAAAAAAGAGCATTTTGTCGATTGGAAGATCGACTGGGAGCCCAAATCCCGGAACTTGGAAGCCCTGGCAGACCGTTTAAACGTTGGCATCGACAGTTTTATATTGGTGGATGACAGCCCGGTGGAATGCGCCGAAGTGATGAGTCACCGGCCGGAAGTGCTGACCCTGAGGCTCCCGGAAAATCCGCTGTATATTCCCCTTTTTCTAAAACATGCCTGGGCGTTCGACAGGCTCAAGGTAACAGAAGAAGATCGGATGCGCAGCAAGATGTACCGGGCCGAGCAAAACCGCCGGCAGAGCCGGGAAACCTCCATCAGCCTGCAAGATTTCCTGGCCAGCCTGGAACTAAAAGTCGGTATGAACCCGATGAAGCCCCACCAGGCAGCCCGGGTATCGCAGTTGAGCCGGCGAACCAACCAATTTAATCTAAGCACCCGGCGCCGCTCGGAAGAAGAGATCGCTGCTTTGAATCGTCAGCCCGGCACTCAATGTTGGGTCATCGAGGTGAGCGACCGGTTCGGCGATTACGGACTGGTGGGCGTGGTAATCACGGTCACCAAAGAACAGGAGCGGCAATTGTTCATCGATACCTTCCTGTTAAGCTGCCGGGTACTGGGCCGGAACGTTGAAGAGGCCGTACTGGTAGGGTTAAAGAATATTTGTACCGGCAGCGGCTTGCAAATATTGACTGCCGATTATTATCCCACTCCCAAAAATAAACCCATTTTAACGTTCTTGCAGAACCGCTGGAACAGCGACCCGGCGCAGCAGAACGAAACCTTTACCACCTATACGCTGGCAGCGGATGATATCCCCGCATCCGTCGAATACGTGGATTTCTTTTACCTGCGCACCTTTAAAGAAGGTAAAAACGAGGGGCTGGGGTTAACGCCGCCGCCTGTTACTGCCGGAAACGTACCGGATACCCGGCCGCACCAGGTAAACCCTATACCGATAATAGAAAAGCAATGGGAATTAACGGTGGTTAACAGGGACCGGCTGGTGCACCGCAGCCACCTGCTGCCCCTGGAGCATTACACCGCTGCCCGGTTATGCCGCCTGCCTGTGCGGCAAACGGGTAAGGGCAGAAAAGCGACGGCCCCGGTGGAGTATGAAGCCCCTCGAGACCAGGTGGAAGAGATACTGGTGGACATATGGTCCGGCCTGCTGGATATGGACCGGAACAGTATCGGGACTGCTGCCGGCTTTTTCGACCTGGGGGGCAGTTCAATGGGAATCATACGCCTGGTATCTGAGATCAACCGCGCCTTTGCTGTTGAGATGCCGATGGAACGGCTGTTTTCCAATGTAAAAATCAAGGAGATCGCCGCGTATATAAGGGAGAAAAAAAAGGGACCCGTACGGGAAGAACCGGTGAGAGCACCGGTCATGCTGCTCAATGATCCGAAACCAGGGAAAGTATTCCTGTTCCCCCCCATTATTGGGTACGGTATCGGCTACCGGGCCCTGGCAAAACACATCAATAACGTCTCCGTTTACGCGTTCAACTATATCGAGGATGAAGATAAAGTAAAACAATATGCTGCCCACATTATCGCTGTCCAGGCAAAGGGGCCGTATGTGCTGGGGGGGTATTCGGCAGGAGGCAACCTGGCATTCGAGGTGACCCTGGAACTGGAAAACCAGGGATATGACGTGTCGGCCATTATCATGCTGGATACCTTTCCCAAAGATTTTCCATTTTCCTATGGTATTACAGATGAACACCCTTCCTTTCAAAACGCAGTGGGCGAGGCCATGACATCCATGGGACTGGCATTTTTAAAGGAAGAAGTCAAAGAAAAATCAAATCATTATTCCCTTTATTACAATCAACTGGTGAACCGGGGAACGGTTCATGCCGCCATATATTCCATCACCGCTGTCGATCGACAGGATAGAGAGTACAAGATCATCGCAAAAGAGACCGGTAAACCGGGCAGCCGGCAATTCCCCGCCTGGGAAAAATACACGCGCAGCACCTGTCACCGCTGCCGGGGATTCGGCACCCACGTGAACATGTTCACACCTGGGAAAGTGGAAAAAAATGCGGAATTGATGATAAATATACTAAATCAACTGTTTAAGGGGATGGAAGAGCAAGAAGAAAAAAAGAAAAAAAATTACAAATGGGAGTACCGTCTGTAATTTGTAATTTGAAATTTTCACCAGTTTAAGCGAGGCAACATGATGATTAAAACAAACGTCGGTGGTTGGATTTTTCTTATCTTGTTATCGGTTGTTTTATTAGCTCCTGCATCGATGGTTGGGGCTGGGAAAGTGCCTCACCGCGTGCCCGAAGTCATGTCTAAAATACGGGTGGATGGCCGCCTTGACGAAGATACCTGGAAAAAGGCCCTGGTGTTGGAACTTACCTACGAATTTCTACCGGGCGAGAATATCAAACCACCAGTCCGAACCGAAGCGCTGTTGGCTTACAGCCGGACGCATCTTTACGCGGCGTTTTGTGCCTATGATCCTGATCCTGCTTCTATCCGTGCCCGTGTGACCGACCGGGACAAATACGGAGGGGACGACTGGGTGGGTATTGTCCTGGACACCTTTAACGATGAGCGGCGTACCTATAATTTTTATTGCAACCCCCTGGGCATCCATGGAGACGAAATCGAGAGTCCCGAAGGAGGGGGAGTAGAATGGGATGCGATCTGGAATTCGGCCGGCCGTATTACCTCCGAAGGCTACATCGTTGAAATGGCCATTCCCTTCAGTTCACTGCGATTTCCACGCCAGAAAGGTGACCAGGTATGGGGGATTGACCTGATCCGCAGCTACCCCCGCAGTGTGAGGCATTTGATCAGTATCTTTCCCAGGGACCGCAGCAACAACTGCTACATGTGCCAGGCAGAAAAAATCACCGGTTTTGCCGGTGTCTCACCCGGGAAAAATATCGAATTGGATCCTACCCTGGCATCGGTGCTCACCCAGGAACGCGAAAACGTTACCCAGGGTAAATTTGTTAAAAAGGAAAGTAAACTGGACCCCGGGATCACCGGCCGGTGGGGTTTTACCCCTAACCTTACCTTGGCCCTCACGGTAAACCCGGATTTTTCCAATGTTGAAGCCGATGCCCCCCAGTTGGATATCAACACGCAGTTTGCGCTTTTTTATACGGAAAAGCGCCCCTTTTTCCTGGAAGGTGCTACACTTTTCAGCACCCCGTTTCGTGTGGTTTATACCCGTACTCTGGCAGACCCGGACTTGGGTATTAAATTAACCGGCAAAGAGGGCCGGCATGCCATTGGTTTTTTTACGGTGCGGGACAGTATCACCAACCTCCTCTTCCCCGGCAGCCAGGGCTCCCGGCGCACCTCCCTGCCCATCGATACTATGGGTTCTGTGCTCCGTTATCGTTTCGACCTGGGCAAATCATCCACAGCCGGATTGCTGGTCACTGACCGCGAAGGTAACGATTATTCCAACCGCCTCGGGGGTGTGGATGCTGACATAAGAATAACCCCCAAAGACCGGCTAATCTTTCAGTTCCTGGGTTCCCAGACCCATTACTCGCCGGACGTGTCCATGGATTATAATCAACCCCACGGCAATTTTTGGGGCACGGCCCTGGATGTCTCTTACCTCCATGATGCCCGGTCCCTTGACTGGCATATTTCCTACCGGGACGTTACTGCCGATTTCCGGGCCGACCTGGGCTTCATGCCCCAGGCCGATTACCGGAACATGGATGTGGGCGGGAACTACACCTGGTACCGGCCAAAGGGTTACTGGTTCACCCGCATCAACCTCGGTGCTGGTTACCAGTTGGAAACGGACCACCGGGATAACCTGCTTTATAAGTCCCTTATTGTGTCTTTAGACTACGAGGGCCCGGCCCAATCCTTTGTTAATCTTAAAGGAACCATGGGCAGGCGCACCTACAGGGGCATTGAATTTAACGACAGCAAATTCTTCTTCACTGCCGGCTTTCAACCCAACCGGAACCTGCAAGCGGTGATTAACGGGTTATTTGGCCGTCAAATCGATATTGCCAATATACAGGAAGGCCAGCGGTTTCAACTGGAAGGGTTTATATATTACCGGTATGGGCGGCACCTGTCAATGATATTGGACCACGTATATGAGCGGCTCGATGTGGATGCCAGCCGCCTATATACTGCCAATGTCAGCTATATGCGCTTGATCTACCAGTTCAGCCGGCGTGCCTTCCTGCGCACCATCCTGCAATATTTTCATTACCAATACAACACTGCCCTTTACGGTTTCCCCGTGGAACCCAAAGAAACGCACCTCTTTTCCCAGGTGCTGTTCTCTTACAAGATCAACCCCCAGACCGTCCTCTTCCTGGGATATTCCGACGACTACTACGGTTACAAGTATGTCCCCCTTACCCAGGCCAACCGCACCTTTTTCTTGAAAATCGGTTATGCACTGGTATTTTAGTTTCATATCCTAAACCGTTCCCGTCGAAACTAAGAAGGGCCTACCAACGACAAACCGCAAAAGGAGATTGTGTATGACCGGCATATCCAAAGACAGGGCAGAACTGTTTAATAAGCTGTATGCCATTGAAAACAACTGGCATCATGTGTTGTATGTACACACGCCTTTCTGTGTACAAAAGTGTTATTACTGCGTCTATTCATCTAAAGTACCCTCAGGTCAGGAAGAGCTGGAAGCTTTTTATAATCATGTACTGCCGCAGCAAATCCGGCAGTATCGCCCCACCCTGGAACGCACGGCGTTCGACCAGGTTTATTTCGGCGGCGGAACCCCTACCATCGCCGCTGCGCAAACATTGGCAAGCATATACGACCAGGTACCCCATTTCAAAGATATACCCGTAAAAATAACCGAAGCCTCGCCTTACACGGTCACTGATGAGCATCTTGACCTGTTCCGTGCCTACGGTTTCAACTATGTATCTATAGGCGTACAAACCTTATCCGCCCGTATCCTGGAAGCCCAGAACCGGAAAGTGGTTGGTAAAGATAAGTTGATCCATATATGTAACCGGCTCCATGAATACGGTATTATCAGCAATATCGATTTGATTTTTTACCTGGACACCGGTGGATTGGACGACCTGGAGCAAACGCGCAGCGATTTGATCGAAATCATGTCGGAAATAAGGCCTGTATCCATTACCCTGCATTCCAATTACATGAAGGAAAAAACATTGGCAAAGCAGGCAGCCATGATGCGGTTAATAAAAGAGATGCCGGAAAAGTACCCGGAATATGGGTATAGATGTGTAAATGCGTTGTTGAGGGAGGCGGACATCGAGGAAGACACCAAAAATGCGGCTGAATATCGTCTCATGAGGGAGCATGAGGATTTTCATTTTTACATGACCCCCAAAATACCCCAGTCCCATGCCTATGGGCATAATATGTTGGCTTTAGGGACTTACGAGAAATTCAAACCCAGGTACAATTATTATTACATATATGATTATATGGACAAATATGTGTTTAAGAGCATGTTCAACAAATACAGGTCTATCGGCCTGGATTTTAAGAAAATAAGAGAGGAATTGGGTTTATCTAATCATGGCTATATTGTTTCGGATGAATTTTTCAAGGATGAGACCGGGAAAGAGAGGTTCCGGGAAATAGTCAAAGAAGGCGGGCTGCCCTATTATGAGTTTAATAACTTAGTAAGCGGTAAGAAAGGGACAGGGGGATAAGCGGGATAAGGGACAGGCAGCAAAATTTTTTTCTTTTTTCTCGCTAAATTTTATTTTTTTGCTTGATATTTCAGGAAAGGCCATTCTAATGTCATTCCTGAACAAAACAAATCGAGGGAGTAGAGAATACGTGCCCATGACCGCACAAAAAACTCATAGCATTTATCCCATTTCCCACCTCTTTTAAAACCGTGATGTGCCACACGTATAGATGTTTTGTCCCGGTTGTTTTTAAGCGGCCGGAAACTTACTTCAACCCAGGTGGGAAGAGGTTTTACGTTTAATTCACCGGCAAAGGGGGGCATTGTCCATTCAAAGGCCAATTCCTTTCCTTTCTCCATCCACATTAATATGGCTCCCTTTGTGCTGTTGATATCACTTTTAGGGTCTGTCCGGGGGAAGAAGTAGATCTCATATGCGCCTCCCGGCTTTAGATCGATCACAGCATCAGCTCCAAAAAACTTCCGGGTGCCTTCCACAGTTGACCATAACTCAAAAACCTTTTCCGGGGGGGCATCCACCACATAATTTAAAACGATAGAGCGATCGGTTTTCTCTTTACCCTCCATAACCGGCTTTGTTTTTGCTGCATCCGCTGCAATCCCTGTCTTGATTACTGACAGGAAAAACAAGACAACTGCGGCTAAAATTACCCTTTTTACGTTGATGTTTGGTCCATTCATTTAAACCTCCTTTTCTAAACGTTTATATTTTACAAAGTTAACTCCCTCTTTTCAAGTGATTTTTCGCCTGCCCCCTTTTATACCTTACTATGTTTTTTTATTCTGAAAAGTCAAAGCTGGTCATAACAGGTTCCGGCTCCTCCTCAAAAATAAATTCAAATCGCCGGTTGGCTGATTTCTGCCAGCGCCTGATTAGAAATATGATTAGAAATATTACGCTGTAAACCAGGATATTAAAACCAATGAAATACAGGAGATGACCCATCAGGAAAAGTTCCAACCTGGCAAACATCAGCACACAGCTAACGAAACCGGCAAGCATAAATGGCCACCAAAACCTCAAATTGATCTTCCCGCTGATATAAGGAGATGTAAAAGGAATCTTTTTATAGTTAAAGAAAGAAAGTTCCAGCACCAGGAGGGTAAGGGAAAATCCGTAAAAGCTGTGGAAAAAAGCCCGGATAATTCCCCAGAAATAGGAATGAAACAGGAAAAATACCAGGAACAGGGGGACCACTGCGAGTAGTACGAGGGCTTTTTTCAGGCCATTGATGTAATGAAATCTTTCATAGGTTATATCGGTTACTTTGAACATCCAGTTGGCTTCCAGGGAATCCGGGTGGAGGACAACAGGTCAAAGGCAATAGTAACCAGGACCACAAAAGCAAACGTTGAAAAAAACTTTGCTGCCACCAGTGTCCCTGTTTTTACAGGCAGGGGCAGGAGGTTATTTAAATCTTTCCTGTCCAGCAGTACTTTATCCCAGGTGATCAGGGAAACAATCCCGGCCAGCACCATCATGAGTGTGGTAAAATAGGTTTTTGCCATCCATGCATATTGGGCCGCATCGATATGCGTTAATCGAGACACAGCTTCATAGGAAATATACCCGCCAATACCGATTAGAACAACGGTTAAAATCAAAACCATTTCGCGGCGGTGGCTTTCAGATTTTATAATATCGCTGTAAATGAAGCGCTTGACAAAGTGCCGCACCAGTATAACAAACTGTTGAAATGGACCGCTCATTCCTTTGAACACGTTTATTCCCCACCTGTTTTATTTTTCTTGCCTGACCCCTTTTTTCTTTTTTTCACCAGGGGAAAGCAAAAAGTGAAGGAAGTATACTACGAGTTTTTAAGGGGAAGCTTAACCGTAAAAACAGAGCCTTCTCCTTCTTCACTCCGTACATCGATGGAACCGCCATGATGCTCGACAGTTTGTTTCACCAACGCCAACCCGAGACCGGTTCCATCGGCATGCATCTTTTTCGCATTTTGCGCGCGGAAAAAATCCACAAACAGCAAGGGTAAATCCTTTTTCGGGATACCGATACCCGAATCTTTAACCTGGATTACCGCCTGGCTTAAACTATGGGTGCTTAACCTGAGAACCACATTGCCGGTTTCAGTATATCGGATGGCATTTGAAACCAGGTTTTCAACCATCTCTTCCAGTATATCCGAATCTCCTTCAACGATGACAGGTGAATCCGGGACATCGAGAAGCAATTCCAATCCTTTTGCCCGGGCCCGTTCGCTATAAAACCGGTAGACCCGAAGCACCATTTGGGACAGGTCGACGGGTTCCCGTTTCAGGGTATGGGTCCCGGTTCGGGTGCGGGTTAAAGTCAATAATTCGCTAATCATGGAGATCATGGCCTTTAACCGGACATCGATGCGGCTCACATAGTCTTTTTGTTGGTCGTTGAGTTCTCCCATGTATTCCCGGGATAAGACCGCCAGGATACTGGTGGTGGCGGTGAGCGGCTCCTTTAAATTGTGGGCGACCTTCGCCATGAGCCGGTCCCTTAATTGATTGATGGCCTCTATCATCTCATGGGACCTGGAAAGATTAACCACCTTCTCCTTTAATACTTCCATAATACTGGTGGTAAGAAACGCAGTAATAAATACACCGGCAGTAAAAAATATAATAAGAATAAGAGTATGGGTAAGGGAGTGAGGGGGCGGCCAGAAGGCCATCCCTCGAAAATAAACGCCATTCCGGGGTATGAGAGCAAAATATTCGAGGAAAGCCATCATACTCATCCCCACTGCGGCCATGGCGGCCAGGACCCATGCGAATCCTTTCTTCAATAAAATCGAAGATAAAATAATGTGGAATATAAAGAACATTAACAACGGGCTGCTAATACCCCCGGTATAATGAGTTAAAAAAAACATGGCCACATAATCGAACGCGGCTTGAATGGAGGTAAACCCGCGGATTTGCTTTTTAGAGGAATTTATCAACCAGCGCCGGAAGAGTAAAAAAACCCCATTGTAACCCAATACCATCGCGGCAACCCCCAGGATCCCCCGCCAATTAAATTCAATTTTCAACACCAGACCAATACCGACACCGAGTACCATAAAAGGGGGAACGAGCCAGCGCAATCGTACAAACCAGAAGGTATGCTGCCATAGAAGGCGGTAGAGGAGGAATTTCTTTTCGACATGGAAAGCACCGGGGATCCTGGCCATTAAAGCTTTCAAATATTCGACATGAAGAGACTCCCACTCTTGTTCGTCCCTGGTTTCTTTATCTCCACTATTTCCCATGGATTGCTTTTGAGGGAAGTCACGTCAGCAAGGACCTTTTAAAAAATGATGATCCGATCTCCGGCATGGATGACATCCATATGGAATTGACTCAAACCGGCAATGATGTTTTTGCTTAACATGAGTTTTTTGTCGAAACGTCTGGTTTTCATTTTTCTCTTCTTATTTCTCCGAAATATAAAAATTTTTGTTACTTACTTTCATCAAATTTATTATAGCACAAAATATCGATTTCTCCAATGTCGGGCGAACACAAAGGAGACCGGTGCCTGACTTTATTACTTTTTTTACTCCTGTTGTCCAAAATTAGTGCCCTGCGGCCCGTACGGTACGAGAGTCCTGGTGGTGGAAGCGCTTTATGATTTCATACCTGCTAAGTGGGATTTAAATTTAAGGAAGTCTGGAATTTGAAATTTTGATGTTTTTATATTATACTTATAAGCGGAGGCTGAATAGAATATGCTTGAAAAAGAGTATGATTATTTTTTAAGAAATAAGGAAACACTTTTTGCCACCTATCATAATCGAGTGGTAGTCATAAAAGATGAAAAAATCATAGGGGACTACGATACAAAAGAGAAAGCATTAAAAGAGACCATCAAGGAGCATGAATTGGGGACATTTTTAATTCAAGAGATGTCCGAAGAGGAAATGGAAGATATTCGATTTCATTCGCGAGTTTATGTGTAATCAGTAATGACAAAGGCATTCAGGATTAGTTATAACCGTATTGTCAGAGAAATTAAAACCGACGCTGTTATAATCCCCCCGGCAGCTTTATTGAACTATAGTAAACCAGTGGAGGTTAACGCTGCAGCGATATGGGATACCGGTGC
Organism: Candidatus Aminicenantota bacterium; assembly: GCA_011772425.1. Classification (GTDB taxonomy): domain Bacteria; phylum Acidobacteriota; class Aminicenantia; order UBA2199; family UBA2199; genus JAKAGC01. Next base: position 5,649 of record WVZO01000197.1, on the reverse strand, counting down.
AACACGTACTGCAATTACAAACAAAATCGTTCGATTGTTGGATTTAAAGCCCATCGGCAAAGCCATTGTATTCGGAGTTAACAGTAAGGCCATTGTTAACAGGTATATTGTTGACATAAGGTTACCTAATGAAATATTGGTTTCTAATTGCGAAGTCCTGGGAAGTGACTTTAGCAGTCCGGGTGTTGATCTTTTGATAGGTATGGATATCATTCAGAAGGGAGATTTTGCCATTTCAAATGTTGATGGAAAAACTACTTTTTCTTTTTGTATTCCCCCTCTCAAACCGCCAATTGATTTATTTGAAAAAAGCAAAGAATAAAGTAGTATTTATCACCTTTTTTCCTGACATTCTAATCTCATTTCTGTGCTTTTTTTCAGCTATTTCTTGCACATTTTTTACTGTTTGGGTATAATTTGAATGTCTTAAAATTGATGAGTTTTGAAATGGTGCAATGGAGACGGTAGGATGAACATTGACTTAAATAACCCTCTTATTCAGGGTATAATAGCTTCTCTTATTGCAAGTTTTATTTTTGCTTTTATTGTTATTCTGGTAAAACGTTTGAGAAAAAAAGGATATAAAATTTTTGACACATTAAGACGGGGAACTAAAGAAAAAACAGGTTTGGAATCTTATAGAAAGAATCTTGAGGAGAAAATCCTTCGTATTTCCCATCCCTGGATGAAAGAAGGCCAGACATTAGCAGATATTTTGGTCCCCATCAATTTTGAAACCAAAAAAGAAACCAAACGGGAAGAGCTGGAAGTTTACCTGGCACGGGAGTTTAATAGAGACAAAGCATTGCGGCTTCTAATCCTGGGAAAACCCGGAAGCGGCAAGACCATTGCTATGCGGGTGATTGCCAGATCCCTGTGGACGCTTGATGAGGAAATTCAGCCCGTCCCGGTTATAATGAGTTTTTCTGATATTAAAGGCATAACAGATAGACAGGGATTGGAAAAAAAGATCATTGAAAAATTAGTATATTACCAGTTCGAACAGGGAAAAAAGGATGATACCACGGCCAAACAATTTGTGGAGAAAAATCTTGATAAAGGTAAATTATTCCTTCTATTTGATGGATATGATGAGCTGGATAAATCGGCAAGAGAAACTGCCACAAAACTGTTAAACACGTTTTTGGGCACCTTTCCACAAATTCCAGCTGCCATTTCATCGCGAACCGCCCTCTACCAGGGCGAACTTGCGTTTGACCAGTTAAATCCGTACAAAATCACCATGGCCCCTTTTACACCCTTTGCCATACTCAAGTTTCTATCTTTATGGAAATTTGAAGGGAAAAAATCGTCTCATGAACTGTTTGAAATGATCAACGGCAAAGCCCATTTATCCGAATTGGCGTCCAATCCATTGATGTTGACCATCATTACCTTTCTCTATTCCTTACCCAAGTATACCCTGCCGGATAACCGGGTTGAATTTTATGAGCAATGTACAAGGGCCTTGTTGGAAGAATGGGACAGGACCAAGGAAATTAGCCGGGCTAATAAGTATGAATCGCATCAGAAGATTGCCGTTTTAAACCGGGTTGCTTTTGAGCATGTCAGTACCGCTGATATAAATGATGAATTGATTCATGAAGATGTTATCCATAGAGTAGTTCGGGAAGAGATGGAACGGTTGAGCTTAAGAGTTGAAGAATATCCAGCGATGGAGGAAGAAATCGTCCAAAATTCCGGGCTACTCCAGTTCATCCCTGCCGCGGATTTTCGTTTTCCCCATCGAACCTTTATGGAATTTTTTGCCGCTTCTTACCTGGAGAAGGAAGGGGATTACCAGGACTTGCTTGACCTGTATAACCAGGACCCGGAAAAATGGAAAGAGGTTCTTCTATTGTACATGGGATTAAACAAGAAGAAGGAATATGCCAATTCAATTTTGAAATACTTAATTAGTGATTTCGAGGAGAACCAGGTTGATAAAGAAACACCGAATCTATTGCTCTTTAGTGCGTTAACCCAAAGTGCCGTGCCTGATCCTCAATTAGCAGAGGACATATTAAATTTGGCCAGGCAGTTTATTGAGAAAAAACCGGAAAAAGAGGTTATTGAAGAGTTGGGCTTTATTGCCGCCAATCCCAGGTGGGCCTATGGTCAAAAAGCAAAAGATATTTTACTTGAATTGTTGAACCGGAAACTTCAAGATGATGTATTCCAACAGGTCATATTTTCGCTGATGCATGCCGGGGATGAAAGTCTTGATGAAGTGATATTAGATAATTTAAAACGTATTAACCTGTCTGAATTTATCTCGAAGATTGGTTCAAAAGAGAAGTATTTTATTCATAAACTGTTTTCATTGGGTTTACCGGATAATGAGAAAGAAAAAATTGTCGATGGTCTGAAAGAGTCTGGTAATTTGGAGATTTTGGGTCGCCTACTGATCGAAAACCCTGATGAATATATTAAGGAGCTTGCAGCTTTTGCACTTTTTTGGATGTCGAAATTGGATGGATTTTACGATTTCCTGGATAGAACCGAAATTGGGTTTTTAGATGAGAAAATAAGGCGAGAAATAAACAAAAAATTTGAAGAGTGGGGCTGGAGATGGAATTTACCCAAAACAGAGAATGGCAAAAAATTAGCCATCCTGATCTGCTACTATTCAGCCAGTTGGATTGCAAAGAATCAAAAAGAAATTCATAAAGGAGTTTTAGTACAAATTCATAACCGTTTCCGATATATCACCACAGGATTCCTGGTTGAACAGGGAGTTCCTTTTCATAAATTTAATTTGATCGGTTTTGGGGAAAAAGTAAGGGCCGCAAAAAATGGGTTAAAAAAGCATTGGAAGAATAAAATAAACTTAAATAATTTCTGGTATAAGCTTTTTGGTTTATNNCTTTTTGGTTTATTGGATGAAATGTTTTGGATTATGGCAGGGGTAGTTTTTTACTGGCTAGTATCTCTCGCCGGTATTGTGGGTTTTATAATGTATTTGTTAGGGGGCACTTCGAACTCCTTTTATAATTTTCTCTATGATCCATTTACGGTTAAGTTCCTCTTTTTTCAGTTTATTATTTTTTTTATTTTAAATTTTATCATATATTTGCATGATGTTGGCTTCGACAGTGAATTTTGGTTTTTTTCTACATCAGGAGTATTTCAACTACTGATCTTTTCCTATGAAGATGACATTCATGGAAAACTAAGATGGATACCAAGAATGGTTCA
>WVZO01000197.1:0-2444 GCA_011772425.1 Candidatus Aminicenantota bacterium | reverse complement strand
TTATTCCATTCCACAATATTTTATTTAACATTGCCTTTTTCCTTCATTTTTTTATTTTAGGAAGAATTTATTCTGAGCGTTATTATATTGGGTTAGCAATATTTGACCCTGATAACATTAAGAAAATTCACAGATTTTTAAAATAAATGAAATCCCCCAAATGGTAGTTTCATACAGCAGATATTGGGAAGATGAGTCAATGAGGGGCTCAGTGGGTCAGAAGGGCAGAGGGCAGACGGTCAGAAGAAGTTGAGGAGTTGAGAGGTTGGGAGGTTGAGAGAAACGGAGAAGAGAAGAAGAGAAAGGAGAAAATTGGATAAGAATTAGCTTTCATTAGAGGCAGGCCGATTTGCGATGACTTCCCTTATAACCTTTCTTATGACTGATCTTTTAATTGTCCCTTCCTTAACAGGTGTCATTATTTTTCTTGTTCGACGAGAGGAGGCCTTTTGGGGTTTTTGCTTTTTACTTTTGTCTGCTTTTGAAGCGGCTGTCATTGTTAAATCCTCCTATAACTTCGATTACTTATAATAATATGAATTGTGGCTATTTGTCAACAGGCTGTCCGAGAACTAAATACATTCGTAGGGGTTTGATTTATCAAACCCAGGAATGAAACGCCGATTGAAGGGCTTGATGAATCAAGCCCCTACGATGAATCAAACCCCTACATTATTCCTCTGTCATTTGTCATCTATCAAATGATTTGGGCATCATACCTTCTTTGTTTTGAATTTTGAATTTTGGTCATTTGGATTTGTTTCGAATTTCGAAATTCGAATTTCGTGCTTTTTTAAATTTCCAGGATGCCGGAATAGGGGGAATTTTTTACTTCTCGACCGACCAATAAAAATTCATAAATCAATAAACTTTTTGGATTGTTATTACGTATAACAATATTAATACTCATTCTTTGGAGGTAGTAATATGAAACAAGTGAAACGTCTAAAAATCAGGGTTGTTCCACTTACAGGGGCTGGTGGAATCGTTTTATAGGAAGGTGCACCATGACTATGACCATAACAAAGACACAAAGAGAACTGGCTAAAGCGGTCCTGGCGAAGGTAGAAAACAGCACCCCTGAAGAAGTGGGTAACCTTTCCGTGGATGAAATCGCCCGTGAATTCATGGTTAACCGCTCCACCCTTTCCCGCGCCTTCAGGGCTTATTATTATCCCACCCTGAGAAGAATCATTATTAGAAAAAGGTGCGTAACTTTTTATTTGTTGGCGTTTACCCATCGTATCAAGAGCGTAAAGGAGGGGTTGGAGATATTGAAAATCAGTTCCCAGGGTAACTTTACCAGGCAATTCAAAGGCATCTTCCGCTGTACGCCGGGTGAAGTGGTTCGGGAAGAAAAAAGGAAATTCGCTGAAATCCGGAAAAAGTATGCCAGAAAATAGTCGTTTTTGTGACTTTTTTACCCCATCTATAGGCAGATCATGAAAGGCTTAACCAGGAATTGCACTGTCGACGCACCTTGTGCAAAACTTGACATCCTCCAAAAGCAGCATTATTATTTGTTCGTACATTATACAGAGTATATTGTACGTTGTTCGTTTGCAGCGGCCGCGCAAGTGACAGATTAAAAATTAAAAAAAACTATAATTAAAAAGGAGTAAGCTATGAACACTAATGACAATCGAATTAGCGCGGAGGTTACGCCGGAAGCAGAAGACCGGTTGAACCAGAATTTCGATGCCGTAGAGGCAGACCTGCCTTTTTTATTGGACCTTCCAGTAGACGTAAGAATACGGCTGTCGAAATTGGGCCGCAGGCGTGTGGATTTCGTGGATAGGGGAGTGATTCATGTAAAAGAGAATCCCGAGTATCTCCCTTCCTATAGGCCGTTGGATGAATTTCTCAAAGATGTGGCATTGAGAGATTGTTTACATCGAATTCAAAGGAGAGTACAATCCCTGGAAAAAAGACTGCGGGATACCATCCTGCTGGTGGAAGCAGAAGCCTTTGCCACCACGCGGGTATTTTATAATTCAGTGAAAGTCGCTGCCAGGGGTGGGTCGGAAGACGCGGAATTGATCGCCAAAGACCTGGCGTTTCACTACAAGAGACCGTCTCCCCCTAAGAAGAAGGATTCCACTAACAATACCGGTAACACCAACACCACTGATTCCGGTAATACCACTGACACTACCAACACCACCGATACCACCGATAACACGAATTCGAATACGAACCCCGACACCACGCAATAGGCGTGATGTGTTCCCGGTAGATACTCCCCGGGCCCGGGTCCCCTGGGTGGGGCCTGGTGCCCGGGGATATCCCCCCCCCCCAAAAAAATTACAAATCACAAATTCCAAATTACAAACAAATCCAAAATTACAAAAATCATATGATCGAGTCTCAATATCGGGTAAAGGTAACTCAGAATCATGTCAACGAGCTTCGATGCCAGGTTAAAAAGAGTCAACGTTTGGTCT
>WVZO01000659.1 GCA_011772425.1 Candidatus Aminicenantota bacterium | reverse complement strand
AAAATAAAAAAACATGCATTCAATTGTTGAATTCTCATTCGATTTCAATTAGAATACTACCTTATGAAAAACAAAAAGACTTTGAAACCAGTTTTTACTACCTGGGGGAAAAAAAATATCAGAATAATGAGGTTTTTTTAAAAAATTTAAATGATTAGACAAAAAAAATGTATGAAGGAAAAAACGATTTCCCCATCAGTAGGAGGGTAAAAACATGAGTACAAAGACCGGATTATTTGTTTATAGGGTATGCCTGGTGCTTATCGGCGTATTGGTTGTTTCTCTATCCAGTACCCATATACTGGCAGCATCTAGTTATTACGGGTTAAAAACAGGATTTCCCGCATCTGACCTTTCATGGGTACAGAATTGGAAGGGCTTGAGCGTGAAACGCACCTCCCCCACTTCCTTTGAGGTCCGCCACACCTTGTATCATGGATCAACCGGAGCATTAACCCAGGATCACATCTTTGAGATCCATTTTTACGGAATGTGCCCGGAAACACTGGGAGCAAGAATAGGGGGTCAGGTAAATTATTATCAACCTCAACCTCACCATAATTAGAATTGCTGTATTTTCACGGCCGGGCTTGATTTTCCTTTTTTATTGTGTTATACCTATGTTTACACTTTAGGAGGAAAGAAAAAAATGAAAAAGACAATGGTGAGTTTAGTCGTTTTAGTGAGTTTTCTGGCTGTATCGCTCATGGCACAGATGCCAACTCCCCCCAAACCATTGGACACCCCCATAATCAGGTGGATGCTGGGGGAATGGGAAGGGTGGATGAATAGCCCCATGGGAAAAAGTCAGGAATGGATGGCGTGCAGTATGGGATTGAATGACCAGTTCATGCTGATCGAAGGCAGCAGTAAAGCCGGCACGATAAAATATCACGGTATGGGGGCTGTGACAGTCGATCCCAAGACCGGTGATAGTGTCGGCTATTGGATTGATAATTACAGAGGTATGTTCGAAGGCAAAGGCAAAGAAGAGGGTAACAAAGTAGTCATGGAATGGAGCGGTAACATGGGCAAATCCACACGGATCATGGAAAAAATAGGGCCCGACAAAATGAAAATCACTGTAAAGATGCCCGGACCCGACGGTAAAATAGTGGCTGTGTCCGGTGAAATGACCCGCATAAAGAAAACCAAATAAAAGGAAAGGAGACAGGCAAGAAACCGAAAAGAAATAGGAATAAAAAGCCGGAGAAAGCACCTCTTCCGGTGAAAGACAATATAATCAAAACCAAATGTAATAGGAATATACATTGACAATTCCTACTAGGAATTGAAGGAGTAGACGCAATCAAACCTTTTAGACCTTACTTATTCCTTTTCAAAACATTGGTGTGAAAAATAATTAGAATACCGGTGTTTTGCGCCTGACGGCGTGGAACGCTTTACAGGAAAGTGACGGTGCGTCAGAATGTCAGAACGTGACAACGTTAAATGAGGGCCAGTGATAGGTAACAGTTAAGTGCCAGCCACAAGCCACAAGTACCAGACAGCCCCAACCACAAGCTGCAAGCACCAGCTAAAGCTAAAAGCTGGAGCTTGAGGCTGAAGCTGGTGCTAACAACTGCTGGAGCTTGCATCCTAACTATTACATAAGTAGAAATACTCATTTTTTTACAAAAGGGGTTGACTTTCTTTCTTAAGGTGTGGTAAAAAGTTACTTCCGGGAAAAACCGGCGATGATTAGATTGGAAGAACATGAGTTGGCTGGGTTAATGGGGGTAAAGGTTAGAGTGACACCCTCTAAGGGCGGGAGCCTAACCGTTTTGAATTTTATTTTCCTTCCTTTTAAGTATGGGGGCAGGTATTTCATTTTTCGGCAGCTTTTGAAACGGTGATATAGACACAAAATATGTGTTCAGGTAATTTATTTGCCATATAATTTCCCGGACGGGTGGGCAGGAATTCTTTTTTGGTATTGAAAAATAAAATGGTAATTCGATTTACCATTTCACCGGTGAGCAGTTGAAAGGCAGACTTTTACCCCCCAAATATCTCAATGCTTTCTTAGTATTGGAGATAGGATTGCATTTTATCTTTCCAATACAACAACTTATTCATGCACCGTATACTTATTTAGGATTTGTGAACATTGGTATTGGAATCGTGCTAAATGTCTATTCCGGTGGATTCTTAAGAAGGATGAACACCACCATCGACTTCCATGAGACAGCCACTGAATTAGTAGTAACAGGTCCATTTCGGATGAGCCGTAATCCAATATACCTGAGTGTAATCATATTATCGCTCGGGATTGCAATACTACTTGGTTCATTAATCACGTTTATTTTTCCTGCATTGTTATTTCTAATCTTGAATGTTTTCTATATCCCTTCTGAGGAAATGACAATGGAAAAAACATTCGGCAAAGAGTATTTGGATTACAGAAAAAAAGTTAGAAGATGGATTTGAACGAGAAATGAGGGTGGTGTCAGGTAATTTATTTGCCCTATCATTTCCCGGACAGTAAATATGGGGTCAGATAATTTATTTGCTTTTTGGTTCTGGCTCGTCCGGGTTTTGGTCAAGCCAGAATACTGAATAAAATTAAAAAAATATTACAAGGAGGTCGTTGTGGAAAAGCAAAAATCAGTTACCAATCAAGTTTTTATAAGTTACGCGCTGGAAGATAAAAGAATAGTTGAAAAATTATATAAAGGATTAAAGCAAAAAAAACTGAATCTATGGTGGGACAAGGTCTGCTTGAATAAAAAAAAAGATTTGGAAAATGAAATTGCGCGAGAAGTTAGCGAAAGCAGATTTATTCTATTTTGTATAAGTAAAAACACATTACGTAAAATTATTTCGAAAACACACCGTTTTGTAAATGAAGAGTTGAATATTGCCTATAACGCAACTCAAAAGAGGAATGATACCGATTATGAAATTATTATTGTACAACTTGATGGCAGTCACATGCAAGATAATCGAATAAAAAGTTGTATTCAATTTGACCTATATGATGATTTTAAGAAATGCATTGACAATTTATCCACCTACATACATAAAAAGATTGCTCAAACTTCCGTAAAAGAGGGATATAAAAAAAACATTCATAATCAATTGACAAAATCAATGATGGCACATCATGCCGGCGACTATAAAAAGGCGTTGAAAATTTTAGATCAGATTATTGGTATTTCACCGGAGAACTACGATGCGTGGAATAATAGAGGCGCGATAATGAATGAACTGAGTCGACACCAGAAGGCACTAGATGCATTTAATAAGGCGGTAGAAATTTCACCAAAAGCCTATGAAGCATGGAACAATATGGGGGTTGCTCTATACTCATTGCATAAATTTGATGAGGCTGTAGATATAGCGAATAAAGCGTTGGACATCAATAAAAATTTTCATGATGCATGGGTTACCAAAAGTACTGCCTTAATTGGTGCCGGTAGATATAAAAATGCCATAGAAATAATTAAAGAGGGGTTGAATAAAGTTTTAGGAGGTAAAGGGAAAAGTTATCTTTGGAATAATATGGGTGTGGCATTAATGAACTCTTATCAACTTATTGAAGCTGAAAAGGCATTTAGAACCGCAATCAAACTAAATCCTGACTATGACCTACCCCATAAAAATTTAGAATTCATGGAAAAAAATAAAGAAATCTTGGAAGAAAAAAAATTGGAGTATATACGGGGACTCCTTACTGAAAATGGTATTACATAAAAATGAAAATATGGGGTCAGGTAATTTATTTGATAAAATCTTTTGGTGCCATTCTATCCTGACTGGGGCTACACTGAACTCTTTAAAATAAAAAATGACCGTTTATACCAGTTGATCGAAAGTGAAGAAAACGACGTGTGGGAGCTGCATGTCACCGCTGTGAATTAGAAAAAAAAGGACAGGCAAATTTTTTTCACGAAGGACTCAGGTTGTAACTGAGGTTGAGGTAGAACCAAAAAAGGACAGGACCAAAAAACCTTGATTTTTTTTTGGCTAAAATGATATAAATTATATCTAATATTGGGATATATGAAGCAGACAGCTGGATATGGGATATAGTGCCAGGTAATTTATTTTTACTTGCTATATATCAATTTCGATATGTATTGCCGGGTTATTTTTTGGGGGGAGAAACCTGTTTTCGAGAAGCGGTTATGATCTCTCCTTTGGAATTAACGATAAGAACTTTATCATCTAATATACAACTAGCACGCATCCTTTCTTTAAATGGGATGTGTTTTAATATTTTTGAATTGTCATCAAATGTTATAAGGTCAGCTCCATTTTCAGTTTGAACTATTGTTAATTTTTTATCAGGTGAGATTTTTTGAGGCACCTGCCAACCACGTGGTCCCTCGCCAATATGTAAATAAGGACCACCTGGTCCTTCCCACCTTAATCCATGCCCAAATACTTGAGGTCGAGGAAAATTCCCTTTATGGAAGCGCAATATACACCCATCATTAAGATTAAAAGCTACTATCCTGTGAAAAGGATATGCAATAAATAATTGATTTGTATTTCCTGAGAGAAAATATTGACGTTCGAAGCAATATGGAATTCTGACGGTCCATTCAAGATGTTTAATATCTTTCCACAACTCAAGCGTTTGTTTTTTGATAAGAATCATTTGGTGCTCAGAAATAAAAATAATATCTTCCAGGTCATTTGCAGATATTTCCTGTTGTGATAATAATGATAACAACGAATCTGAAGTTTCATTATATTCCCAGAGATAGGCAAGGCCAATATCAAAGGAAATAATCCTTTTGGATGATGGACTGAAGACAATACCTTGTATCGGTCTATTATGATTATCAATTTTAAAGGCAATTCTTTCTTGCTTAATGTGCCAGAATAATAAACTGTTTTTATGAATTTCATTTTCTGGACAAAAAACAAGATACTTTTCATCATTGGAAAATGCTAATGGTTTACCGGAATATGGGGGTAGTATTTTTGATATTTTATCAGCAAATGGCAGTGAGTATATTTCAACATTTTCATCAAAATGAACCGCAAAGAAATTTTCTTTAGGAGAGACAAGCATGGTAATAATATCATATCCTTTTCCAGTCAACTCTATTGGTAAACGTTCTTTTTCTGATTGAAGTACAATCCGGTTATGAGTTTCCGGGAAATAATATAATGGATGTTTTTCTAAATACCCGATATCTTCTGCAAATCCAGCGCAAAACATTACCTCACCCGGTTCACTTAAAACCCTGCTGGTTCCTTTAAAATACCATTCTTTCACATGATAACTTGAAGTAAGACATAAAAATGAATCTTCCTTTGAGAATGCAACTGCAATCCAGTTCTCTCCGGTGGACAAAATTTTAGATGGCACCTGGTTATTTATACTTTCCCATATATCTCCCGATGTTGTTGCCCATCGTAATATAAACCCGTCTTGAAAAATTGATAATATTCCAGCTTGATGTTCATACGCACTAAAAACAACCTCCCCGGTTTTAAGATCCCATATATCTGCTGTAAGGTCACTATAACCGGCGAAAACATATCGATTGTCGTCTGAAATTGCAATTGAACTTACAAGAGTGTGTCTTACCCATTGATCTTTTCCTACATATTGATTTGTACGAGGACTTCTTAGAAATGCAACCAATGAATTATTTTTTGTTTCCCAAATCCCAATGGAACGATTAAAGAAACCAACAAGAGCAAGAGAATTGTCATTTGAGAATTCAACTGCTTTGATAAGTTCCCAATGAGATGCTGGTTCTTGATTGGGATCATGGTAAGTTGATAAACGTTCACCATCTTTAACATTAAATAATCCGGCTGTGCCATCATTTAATCCAAGAAAAGCCGTGTCTCCTGAGTTATTAAGAACTGCTGCTTCAATAAATACTACGAAATCCCCTGTGGTAGGACCTTCCTTAGTCCCGGATAATGGACTGGTTGGTCTAATTGTTCCTATTTTTTCCTGGGTAGCGACATCCCAAACAATAGCTTGATTCACTTCTTTGACAGTTAATAGTCTGGAACCATCAGGTGAGAAACAGGCGACTTCGATTTCCTGACCATATTTACCGAAGTTTAAAAATAGATCACCTTTTTGGGAAACCTGGATTTTGGGGTGTAAATAAAAAATTTTACTTTGAACTAGACTTAATCGTTTTTTTAGCTTGTTCAATAATTTAAGCAATATCATCTCCTATCTTCAATTGATTGGAAGCCTCACCAAGGTAATCAAGGAACTGGCTTTTGTTTTGGTTGCCGAGAGAGATGTCATTGCCATCATAACCATGGTTGGTAACGTGGTGGTATGCACCAATGCACCACGATATGTAATTGGTTCTCGTCTCATGTATCTATTATAAAACAACGTCTTCGACTTTGCAACAGTCACACTCTACCCTTCTTTTGAAAACAAATATGGTGTCAGGTAAATTATCGACAACTGCTGGAGCTTGCAGCTTAACTATTACATAAAAATTGGGAAAGAGGAAAGTGGACAGGCAAGAAACCGATATTTTCAGCAAAAAGAATTTTCATTCCAGCAATTGTCTTTCTTTTGCCTTTCCAGCTTCAGTTGTTATTATCTCCTTTTTTTTATTTTTTTACCCCCTGGCGGTAAAAGAGATCGTTCAAAAACACCATTCCCGTGAGTAGCGGCACGGATCAGGCGGGTTTCTTCGCAAATCGAGAGGTCCATAACCAGGACCGCCTCTGGTAATCCCTCCCGGAATACGGTCCAGGAACCAGCGAAATCTGTAGATACCCATACTCCCAGATCATTCCCGACGTAGATGATGCGGTGATCTTGCGGGTCCACGGCTACTGCGCTGAAAGGGATATCCGGAAGTCCGGAGCCGACGTCTCCCCAGTTGTGTCCGCCATTTATTGACCGATATAGATGGGGTGCCCCGAACCCTGAAAGGGCCAGGTAGACAATATCTGAATTAACTGGAGAAACGGCTATGTCCACGATGTACCTGTTGGGCAAATTGGCTGTGATCTTCTTCCAGTTTCCACCTCCATCACGTGTAACAAAGACTTCGGGCCTTACCCCAAGTGGGTTGTATGGGGCTGTGGCAGCGTAAACTACATCTGTGTCGGATTTTGCCACTGCCATCGCTACAACCGGGAGCTCGCTTAAAGGTATATCACCGTTAACTTCCGAAAAGATCGCCGTCCCGGCCCTGGTATCCGTAAACCTCACCGGTTCCGATATATATGATATCCGGGTCTTCCGGGTTTATGGCAATTGCCCCAACCCCCAGGACAGGGTATCCGGTTTGGACGTGTTCCCAGGTATAATCATCCACCCCGGTCCCTGTAATTGTTAACCGCCATAGTCCTCCGCTGGCAGAACCTGCGTAAAGAATATTGGGATTCCAGGGATGAAGCGCCAGTGATATGGTTCGTCCCGCCAGGTTCTTGGGACCTATTGATTGCCATTTATCGGGGGCATTCAATGCCTTTTCCCGGTCTGCATTTCGTTTCATCTCTTCAAAGGCCTGAAAAAATCCGGAATCAGGGATTTTTTTCTGAGGATAGGCTCGCTGGTTAGCCCACTGCTCCATTCCCCTGCTGGCAGCGGGTGGAGGGTTAAAGAGTTTTTTACCGTTAGTTGTAAAATTATTCGCTGAAATCCACAATAACAATGGTAACCCTATAGCCAGGAGCAATAAAGCATAAGAAAATCGTTTTTTCTTCACAGACCGATTTTAAGATAAAATATTCCAATTGTCAATGGATAAGAAATATGGAAATATTGGTCAGGAAATTTATTTGTTCACTTAAAACAAAGCCGGGGGTTCCGGCAAAAAAACCAGGTGTCTCTCTTAGCAAGAGAAATGTTTCTACTGAAAATCCAAATGTTTCTCCAAATAATAGAGATGTAACAACAAAAAATCCGGATGTGCCTCCTGGAAATCGAGATGTCTCTAATAAAAATACAAATGTCTCTCTCAAAAATAGAAATGAGTCTACTAAGAATCCAAATGTTTCTCTTGTAAATATAAATGTAACAGCAAAAAATAGAGATGTACCTGAAAAGAATCTGGATGTATCAACAAAAAATGAATGTGTTTTTACCGGACTTCCAGCCTGTCCCACTTTGCCGGGTGGTATTTCCAAAATACCTTGAGCAAACGCTTTTTCAAAGTCAAAAATCCGGGCCTGGCAAGCGATAACATTGGTTTCCCTCCTGTCGCCGGTTTTAATCAGGGATATAAGTGGCATAAATCGAGTAGATATAAGGTGCTTGTATGCCTGGTCCGAAGGGATCGGGCATGCCGCCGGACCATGTCTGCGTGGACTGGAAGCTCCCGCGTGAACCGGTTTGATAGCGAATTCCCGGGTTATCTTCATAGACCCAGGCCAGCCAGACGGTTGAGCCGGCTGCCACATAAGGAGGACTGGGACTGATCAGGCCAAGAGTCTGCCAACCAGCGCTGCCGCTGACTGGAGCTGTACAGCTTATGGCTAACCTGTTTTGCGGCGTACCCTCGCCATCGTACACAGCCAAAATCATATCACCACTGCCGCCGTTATGGAACATGGTGACGCTGCAGATCTCACCGTTCTCCGGCATAGTAAAGGGCATGGCTCGACGGTAGGCACTGGTGGAGGACCTTGCAAATACAGTGGTGTTGCCCACAGTGCCAGTGCCAGAGCAGCCCCCCAGTCCCACGAACGCGAACGTGGCGGTCACGGTTTTGTCGGAGTCCATGGTGATAGTAGTTGGATTCTCCATACCATTCAAATGACCACTCCAACCGTCAAACTGCCAACACCCATAAGGTGTGGCGGTCAGGGTAACGACGGTACCTTCAGGATACGTACCGCCAGGAGGATTCAATGTGACAGTGCCATTGCCTTCCACGTTGGTGGTCAAGGTATATTGGGGGGTGTAAGTGGCATAAATCGAGTAGATATAAGGTGCTTGTGAGCCGTTTCCAAAGGGATCGGGCATGCCGCCGGAACAACCCGTATCCTCGGACTGGAATCTCCCGGGTAAACCGGTTTGATATTTAATCCCAGGGTTACTCTCATAGCACCAGGCCAGCCAGACGGTGACGCCGTCCGCCACATATGCCGAACTGGTCAGCTCAATGGTCTGCCAACCAGTGCAGTCACTGACAGGAGTGGCCACGGTTTCCCTTAACCTTCTCTGCGGTGAAACCTCACCGTCGTACACAGCTAGAATCATATCGTCACTGCCGCCTAAATGGTACATGGTGACGCTGTGGATGTAGCCGTTCTCCGGCATGGTAAAGGGCATGGCTCGACGGTAGGGCTTGATGGAAGTGCTTTCAAATACTGTGGTGTTGCCCACAGTTTTGACACATGTTGGAGTATAATAGGCTTTAATAGAGTAGCAATAATCTTCTTGTGTTCCGCTGCCAANNTGTTCCGCTGCCAAATAGGTCTGGCATGCCGCCGGGCCAACCCACACTCGCATCGTATACACCAGGGGTACCGTCTTCACAGGCTTCACAGGCAAGCATTGGGGTACTCTCATAGACCCAGGCCAGCCAGACGGTGGTGCCTCCCGCCACAAACGCAGGACAGTCCAGTCCAATTTCCTGCCAACCGGGGGTGCTGTTAACCTCGGTGGGTTCGGTTCCCCCTAACTTGTGCTGCGGTGATCCCTCGCCGTCGTATACCCCAAAAATCATATCACCACTGCCGCCTAAATGGTACATGGCGACGCTGGTAATCGTACCGTCCTCCGGCATGGTAAAGGGCATGGCTCGACGGTTTTCATGATTGGAAAAATATTCATATACCGTGGTGTTGCCTACAGGTGGCGGCTTATCAAAGATATATACGGTATAATCTTCTACTTCTCCCCACTCAAAGGTTTCGCAGTCTGGCGGCCACTCTTCATAATAACTCATTGATACTCTCATTCGCGTATAACCGGTAAGAGCTGAAGGTGGAACAGTGAAACTGCCGTCTAAGAATGCTCCGACTTGTTCTGGGCTTGTTCCAAAGAAAACTAATTCGCCGTCATCAGAAAAATCACAATCCTGATTATAGTCAATCCATATTCTCCAGTTTTCTTCACAAGGCTCTCTTTCGAATCCAGGTGTTAATGTTACAGAAACATATCCATTTTTAGGTAAACAAGCTACCATATAAGTGAAATTAGAGTATCCTGATGGACCTGAAGTATTATTAAATGAACCCACTACCTCAACTCCGGCTATCCATTCGAAAATCTGCTTCTCTCCGGATGATTCACAGTAACAACCATAAGGGTGCTGAGTTTTGATCCGTTCTAAAACCTCTTCTCCAACCTGTACCTTTGAAAAAAGACAGGTTGAACCTAAGACCAACATTAAAATAAAAAAACCTACCAAAAATCTCTTCATGATTCCTTCCTCCTTTATTGATGCTAATTTTATCCGCCTATTTATACATCTCTATCTAAGGATCTCCTAAATTAAATTTAAATAGCCTTATTAAAAGTATATTATAATATCAAGTCATGAGATATTGTCAATAGTTTTGGGTGGAAAAAAATTATTTTTTTGCCTTCTTCTTGTAAATGGTATGGCATTTAATTATAATATTTCTATGAGGTCACAAAAATACAAAACTTCATTTAAATCAACCGTTATTATTGTCTTGTTTTTCGCACTCTTCTTTTTTGCTTTTGCCGGTGAAAGCGGCGTTTGGGTCCGTTACAACCGGGCCGGTATTATGCCGGACGGTCCCAAGACCCTGGTGGTGATGGCGGAAAAAGAACTCAAGGGAACCGTCTGGACGGTTGCCGATGGTTCCGGCAAAACCGTGCTGTCGGGCAAACTGGATAAAAGCGTCTGCGGCGTCACCGGTCACACACCCAAACCCTTTAACTATGTGATCGATGTCAGCCGGTTAAAAAAAGAAGGCCGGTACCGGATGACGTTGGACAAGCAGGAACCGGTCTCTTTTAACATCCGAAAAGCGCCTTATGCCTTTATTGTTCCTGATATTATGTTATTCTTAAAAGCCGCCCGCAGCGGCACCAGTGATACCCTTTTCCATAAAGCGTCTCATTTGGGAGATGCGGCGGCGATCCTGCACCGTCCCAAAGACGGCAACTATGAGAGCGGTTTATGGGAACCGGTTCCCAATGGCCGTAAGGTGGACATGCTGGGCGGGTGGTACGATGCCGGTGATTATATCAAGTTCACCCTCACCACCGCTTATACCTGTTATTTCTTATTAAAAGCCTATGAAGTCAATCCCCGGCTGTTTAAAGACACCAGGAAATACAGCCGCACGGCGTTGATTGATGTGCTGGATGAGGTCAAATTCGGTCTTGATTATTTGCTGAAAACCTTCCCGGACAAAGACACCTTTATTTTCCAGGTGGCGGGCCGCCTGGACCATGGATACTGGCGGCTGCCGGAGAAGGATACGCGCGACGGTAAGCGGGTTGCCCTCTCCGCTATTTCGCAGCCTCACATGGGGCTTACCACCGCCGCCCTGGCATTGGGGGCCCGTATTTTTGCCGAGGCCGGGTACCCCGATGAAGCAAAACGCTGCCGGGAAAAAGCGGTTGCTATCTTTGAGCGGGCGCTGGCACCGGACGCCTTGAGAAGCGGTGCTTTCGAGTTCAATCCCAACGGCAATTTTACCTTTTACCGGGACAAGACCGGCGAAGATAACATGGTGCTGGGGGCCATGGAACTTTACCGGTTGACCAAAAATGAATCCTATCTCAAAATCGCTAAGGGGTTCGGTATTAAAGCGGGTTGGGATGTTTATTGGGGTAGTTTGTTCCTGTTGGCCAATACGGCAATGGCGCCCCATGATGATGCCGCCAAAAAGAACATAAAAAAGGAAGTGGCATTGTATCTCTCCAAAGCAAAAAACAACATCTGGGGGATTCCGGGTCGTTATACCTGGGGGTCTTTAGCCAACTGGGCCGCCATCGGTGGAGGAATGGGATTATTCGCTCTCCAAAGCAAGGACCCGGAGATCAAAGACGCCGTGACCCTCATCCATGATTATATCTTTGGCCGCAACAATTGAGGCGTTACATTTTTCTTTACTAAAGAGGTGCCCGATGCCATGCAGGAAATTTATTCCCAGATATTTCGTATCCGGGATGTATATCCTGTAGGCGCGTTATCCGAGGGACCAGCAGGCAGGGAGACCCATGACCGAAATCTGCACTTCTTCAAATTCAAACCCCAAGAGCAGTGGACTCATCAATTCAACACAGATAAAGTGGTGTTCTACGATAAAGGTGATGATTTTGTTATCCAGGAATCCACCATCTTCGGTCAAGCCAGTGTTTTATTGTTTCTCGCCGCCCTGGATGCCGTTTATTCCCCTGCTGAACAAAAAAAGTCAAAAAAAGGGACAGGCAAATTTTTGACGCCGCGGGGTTCATCCAATCTTCATTCTTTTTTCAATAAATTTTCAAATACATTTCAAGCTCCTTTCAACTGAAAATTCTACTATAGAGACTGTAAAAACGAATATAAACAGGAGGTTTACCATGAAGATGAAACAAAAAAGAACAGCGATTCTAAGCATTTTTGCAATCTCGTTTTGGTTGTGGATTGGATTGGCAAATGCGGCTGCGGCAGCATCTGTTAATGAGAAAGAAAACCAGCAGATGGCAGGGATTCTGTATGCCTATACCAACGTCACTTCAGATACTGGTGAGGAAATCCAGAAGAAAAAAATTTTCCTGCCGCTGCGAAAAACCGATGTGCACCTGGAAGTCTTTGCCGGTATTGTGAAAGCCACCGTAACCCAGGAGTTTACCAATGATACAACAAATGCACTGGAAGCAATTTATGTGTTTCCCCTTCCCTCAAAAGCCGCAGTAACAGATATGGTACTTAAAGTAGGAGACCGCATCATCCGCAGCGTAATAAAAGAGCGGCAAGAGGCCAAAAAGACGTATGAAGCTGCCAAAGCTGCCGGTAAAAAAACCGCTTTGCTGGAACAAGAACGGCCCAATATTTTCACCACGTCCGTGGCCAATTTCCTGCCCGGGGAGACAGTAGAAATTTCTCTTTCCTACATGGAACCGGTAGAATATCAAACAGGCATATACACAATCAATTTTCCCATGGTGGTGGGGCAGCGGTACATTCCCATCAGCAGCAGTGATTTAAGGGCCTCACCGTCGGCCGCGGATTCGGGTACAACACACGAAGATATCCACGTCCCGGATGCAAACCGGCTCAACCCTCCCCTGCTTCATCCCAACCTGGACAGCCAGCACCGGCTCTCCCTGAATGCAAACATTACTGGTATACCGGTCAAGACAATCGTTTCCACTACCCATGCCATCGATATAGAAGAGATTTCTTCCGGCGAAAATGAAGAAAAATACCGGGTTTCACCATTAAAAGATGTAGTCGTGCCAGACAGTGATTTTAATATGAAAGTCTATCTTAAAGAAATGGATTCACCGCAGCTTTCTTACATTTATTCCCGGAAAGAAACAGAAGCTTACGGTATGGTTACGGTATTCCCGCCGGTATCGGAAGGAGACCCCCATTCATCACCATTTGCCCTTCCCAGGGATGTCATATTTTTGATCGATACCAGCGGTTCCATGTCAGGTATGTCCATCGGCCAGGCCAAAGCAGGATTACTGCTCTGCTTAAAGATGCTTCGGCCAGAAGACCATTTTACCATCGTCCGTTTTGCTTCCGACTATTCTTATTTCAGCCCGGACCTGAAACCGGCAGCACCGGGAAATATCGAGGATGCAAAACACTACATCAACGGACTCATTGCCAACGGCGGCACAGAAATGCAGCGGGCACTCCAATATGTCCTGGGAATACCCAAAAACCATGGAAGCATGAAGATGATTGTGTTCCTCACTGACGGCGCAGTGGGAAATGAAGACTCCCTGATCCGGCTGCTGTCAAATCACCTGGGGCAGAGCCGTTTGTTTACTTTCGGTATTGGCAGCGCTCCCAATGAATACCTGATGCGGAAAATGGCTGAGATCGGCAGAGGTCAATCACGGTTTATCCATTCCCACGAAGATATTGGTGAGGTCATGGCCAATTTCTTCAAAACCCTGGATTCACCGGTACTAACAGATATCTCCCTGGAATGGAGAGACGCAGCTGGGAACCGGGTCAGCAATATGGAATTTTATCCCAATCCCTGCCCGGATGTCTATTACCAACGACCGTTACAGGTGTTTATAAAACACCCGGAATCAGCAGGAGGAGAACTTATTCTTTCCGGTTTGCTGGGAGGAAAAACCGTGGAATACCGGTACGGCATCGATGCGCAGCAGTTCCGGCAGTCTCAACGGGTCGATGCAGTAGACCGGGTGTTCGGGAAAGCAAAAATCAAAGAACTGATGTACCGCCATATCCGGGCTAATTCAAATGAAGAGCGCGAGCTACTTCGACAGGAAATCATCGATGTGTCTTTACACCACCAGGTTCTTTCCAAATTCACGGCACGGGTGGCAGTAGAAGAACGCATCACCCGGAACCCGGATGGAGAATTGGATACCGTAAAAGTGAACGTTCCCCTGCCCAAAGGTTGGGACCCGGCAAAATTCCATGCCACTGCTTCGGATATGTTCTTATGGCTGATTGTCGGCGTACTGCTGATTGCAGCAGCATTGATCGATTTAGGTGTCCGCCGGTTTATTAATTCAAGATAAGCGAGGGGGGAAGCGAGGGGGGCTCTTTTTATAAAAACCCCACTGCGTGGGGGAGCATTTGCAGTGCAAGGACGGCGTACGACGCTTCAAACGA
>WVZO01000594.1 GCA_011772425.1 Candidatus Aminicenantota bacterium | reverse complement strand
GTTTCCAATACACATCATCCAATGCCTCCTGGTGCAGTTTTGCCCGGCACCCGTGGGCTACTGCCGCAAACAACGGTTCCATTTCCTCCAGGGTGTCGGGATACTCTTTTTCCGGAAGGTCTTTGTAATAATGGTAAAGCCGCTTGTGTGCCTCTTTCCAGCCTTTCGGGTTCTTCTTCCTGAGCTTATCGCCAAAATGCTCCCGGATCAAGGGGTGACAGTCCAGCACCTCCGGCTTTTGCGGATCCTTCTTCGCCAACAGGCTGGCGGCCCTGAGATTGTCTATTGCAAACTGCCAATCATCTTCCGCTATTTCCCGGAGTTTATCCGTCACCCCGGGAATGGCGGGTTCTGCTTTCAACGCATTGATGGCACCCATCTTGACTGGCCGGTCGAATAGACCCATCATTCTCAAGATATTGAGTTCCGGCGTTTCCCCCAGCCAGCGCTCATACGCCTCCATCACCCGCCGGGCATGGCGGCCCTGCCTTCTTTCTTTGGTTAATCGGGGAATTCTATCCCGTTTGCGGATATCGCCGTCATATACCTTTTTAATATATTGCCCCAAAAGGGTCAATGCCAATGCATGACCGTCATACTCCTCCACCGCCTTATTTATTTCCTTTTCAGCGCCGTAAGCACCAAGCTTTTTCAACAACTGATTGCCCGTTTCCATTGATAAACGCTCCAATTGCATTTCCTTTACAGTAAATCCCATTTTATTAGCCAGGTCCGTGACCGGTTCACGGGAGGTAATAACACACAGTCCGGCCTGTTCACCTCCGCCTGCCAGTTCTTTTAAAAAGGTTATCAGCCCCTGGTCTTTTAAGCGTCCGTCAAACCCATGCACCTCACCGGGCGGATATTGCAGGGGTTCCAGCCCGTCCAGGATCAGCAAAGTCCGTTCCTGCCGTACAAGGTTTGCCAACCGTCTGCCCTTTTCCACAGCAGAACCTTCACCCGGTTCTGGATCGCCAAACCATTTCAATATTTCCTGCATAAACTCATCCGCCGACGCCTGTTTGCCTTCCTCGGCACCCTGGCTGTAAAAGGACCAACCGTAAACGTTTCGGGCATTGCAATAATTGCTGCGTCCCATCAGGTTCAGCCAGTGGTTTACCAGGGCAGATTTGCCCACCCCACCCCAGGCGATCAAGGTCACGATATGGGTATGCGCATCTTCCCAGGCTTGATCCAGCTCTTTTAATTGCTTTGTTCTGCCGAAGAAATCCGTCCCGGTGGTGGGCAGTTTGGACAGGCTGACCTTTTGCTTTTCGCTGTCTTTAACGGTTTTTCTTACTGGCCCGGTGACGCCCATATGTTTCAACAGCCGGGCCAGTTCGGTATCCCACTTGCTTTTATCCGTAAAATCAGCATGGGTAAAAATTGCCAGCCGTTTGGGAGGTTCACATTTTTCCAGCATTAACGGCAAAATGCGGCCTTTTAGCCCTGCCGGGTCTTCGGTCTGAATCATCAAGGCTTCAAAATTGGTCCACTGGCTTTCAAGCCATTTAGGAGTAAGAACCAGTAACGTTTTATCGCAGGTGTCAACGGCTCTTTCCATGTTCACCAGGCTGGGAATACCGACTTCAAAATCCCTGAAATCAATGCACACCTCAAGCCCCGCGTCTTCCAATCGCGGCATGAGCCAATTTTCAACCCACTCCCGGTCCTGATGACTGTAACTAATAAATATCCGTTTCATTTACACCCCTTAAAACCAATAAATACCATAAATCAATAAAAATGGCAAGAGAGAAAGAGAATAAAGTGTTAAGTGTTAGGTGTTAAGTTTTAAGTGAAAAAGCGGCGTCCTGCGGACGATTTTTTTACGCCTGACGGCGAGTATTTAAGCCACGAAGGCACGAAGAATACCATCTTCTCTCCATCTTGTCCTTTTTTATAAACACTCCGCGCCGCGGGCTTCGTGGTGAAAGGCAGACTAACTGTCGTGGTTGTTCCGAAAAAGGACATCAGGTGACAAAAAAGGTCCATTTTGTACGGGAAAAGGTCTATCCCACATGGGAAAAGGTCCAAATTTGAGGGGGAAGGACATTTTATGCAAAAAAAGGTCTAAAAAAAATAAAAAAGGGCCAAAGCTTATTAAAAAAGGTCCAAATTGACAAAAAAAGGTCCAAAAAATTAAAATAAGGGACATTTTTTAAAAAAAAAGGTCTATTTTTTATTTTTACGGTCCAAATGTGAGGGGGACGGTCTCCCCCTGAAAATTACGGTCCATTTTTAATGAATTAAGGTCCATTGGTGAGGAAAACGGTCCGCCCTGTACCAAAAAGGGGTCGGCGACCTCAACCGCATGCACGGCATGACCACTTTCCCACGTTAAAGACGTATTCTCAAATCTTTGTTTTTTTTGCAAACTTTTTCAGGGTATTAGTAAAAAAGACAAATTCACCAGTTTTAAATTTAAGTCAATGGTTTTTAGCCTCTTGAATTTTTCTACCATTTGTGCTATTTATCAATTTCAAACCGATAGAATCACCTTATATTGAAATGTAAAATGAAAAACATAACCATTTTTTTGTTATGCCTCCTGATTGTCACCTCACCCTCAATGCCTACAGAAAAAAAAGAACTCAAATACAATCTCACCTACCGGTTCCAAATGGATATGAAAGGCAGAATCCTTCTCTTTATACCGTATCGCTCGTTCTACGAGGCTTCGGCTTCAGTGAACTTTATCGCCAGGAAAACCAACAACAACCCGTATGAATTCTACTATGATGGCATCAACCAAACCGGGTACGTGATGACCACCGGCGGCTTGACCGGTACCTCCCTGTACTTTTTCACAGCAGACTATGACATGGAAAAAAGCACAAAATTCAGGGAAAACAAGATCACAGCCTTTATGAAAACCTATCCATCCTATAAAAAGAGTATCAAAAAAATTCGCCGACGCCCCATGACCATCCTGTCCCACAATAAAGACGCCATACAATTCACAAGGAATGCCAACGGAGTTCATTCCAATTCAGTAGTGAATATGAAGTTAACCGACTCCCGCTCATTCACTTATTCCAATATCTACAAAATAATGGGAAAACTGCTGAAGATCTACAACCATTCATTTCTGCCGGAACATGGCCTGGAAGGATTGAAAAAAAATTCCCATCGCACCTGGTACAGCAAAACCCTGGATTTCTCAAGGATCATGACCGAAGCAGCCAGGCTGTCTTCAGAGTGGGCTGAGAAGAATGCCAGGTTTAAACAAAAACGGAATCTTATACTTCAATACCAGGTTGCCTCGGTGGATGACCACTATATAGTTATACGTGGAGAGAGTCATCCCAATGTAAGGGTATGGAAAAAAATGGGAATAAAACACGTTCTTCGACAGATCAGAATACGGCTGCAAGATAATGTTGTGGTTGAAGATACGTTTTATTTGAATTTTTTCGATAGAAAAGGAAAAGGAGGATTTGTCCAGTTGAAGTTAAAAATCACAAACAACTAAAGAAAACTCTTAAAGAGCTCTGAGTGTTAAAGAGCTTGTATCGAATTTACTTTAACGGCTTGTATTATTATTCTACTATTCAACGCTTTTGCAATTCTTTCCAGCATCGTGAGAGAATGCCCATCATAATCGGAATCCTCTAATCGACTGATTACAGACTGAGTCGTTCCAACCATTTTAGCAAGTTGCTGTTGAGTCAAACCTGCATCTTTACGGAGGTCATAAATTAGTTGAGCAACCTGTGCGTTGATTCTCTCTTCCTGTAAAGATGCTTTCCGTTCGGGCTGATCTTTGATGTAGCGACGATGGAGGACTTTGACAGCATTTTTTGGCAAATCATTTTTCTCCTAAACGTTTTATCCTATAATATAGCAATATTACTATAAAAAGTCAAGAAAAAAATCGCAATATTGAGATTTTTTTGTGCCGCACGGAGCCCGAGGCACGGGCAACCCATTAGTAGACAAATCAACCTTCACAAGAACTCTCGTACCGCACAGGCACTCTGAAAAAACTAATGCCCTCCGTGCGGATCTACTAGCCCATATTTTTATCTCCAGGATGGACAGAAATACCTTTGAGCTCAAAAAACATTCAGTCTGTCCATCCTGAACTCCTATAAAAACTCTACCAGAACTTTTTTTGCCTCCGGCGGCCAAAACCCTTTTTGAAAAAAGGGTTCTGGACTCCCAAAAANNCCCAAAAACTTTTCATACACGGTCAGCCTGTGATACATGGCTTCAATCACCATACCACATTGTTATCATTTTACTTTGCTGCTATTGAAGCTCGTTGTAAAGGATGTTTTTCCGCTTAGCCAGAACATCAGTGATTACTTTCTCAATACTTTTAATCGTAGAAGAATGATCAAAATCAAACGGATGCATTGCCACCCGAACCAGGTCTCTACCACCCCACCACCAGCTAAGCAGCAAACACCCCACCTGCGAGGTATATCTCCTAAACGGCGTCCGGGTAGCCCACGTAATCACCGGCACACGAAGAGTCTTATTTTTTTCCAAAAGATAAATAAACGAATGGTCCTCAGTAATACAGAACCGATGCTTTTTTAAAACCGGGATTAAATGCTCATTAAACAACCAGGCAGGCGCTACAAACATGTCCGGGAAACAATGAAAGAAATCATTGAAAACCCGCTTACCCTCCCGGACCCGCTCATCGATATCAGACGGAGAAAGGAACAAAAACTCCCCCTCACCGGCAGTAAGAAATTTTGACTTTTTTTTTGTCCCGGTTTCCAGGTGAAAATAACCGTGAAGCACCCATTCAACCTGGATTTGAGCTCTGCCTCCATTTTCTTGTTTCTGCCGGACCCAATGGTTGAAGCCAGATAAAAGGGCCTCATCCAAATAAAGGTTGTTTTGATGATAATCCGGGATAAAAAGATAACTGATTTTAGTGACTCCCCATTGGGCCAGTAATCGTTCGGCTTTTTGAATTCGTTTTAGATGAAAAGGCGAAACATCATGCAACGAGATCAGGACTTTCTTGCTCATTGACCTGTTTGTCAAGTTCTGGGGCTGCTTTTTCCATATAATAATTCATCATTTCCCCAATGGCGATATCCCAGGTGCTGAAATCTTTGGATTTTTTGAGGGACCGTTTGCTTTCCTTTGCAAAATCACAATCCAATGCTTTCAAGATGGTCTGATAAAAGGATTCGCTGTCGTGAGCCCGGAAGATAAAAGGAGAGTTCATCGATGCCAGCAGTTCACCGGTTCCCCCTTGATTGGGGCCCACTACGATCATTCCATTGGCCATGGCCTCTAAAACCCCGATGCCGAACGTTTCAAACGGACCGGGTGCCAGGAAAATACTGTCCCGGCGAAAAACTTCCTCCACCCTTTTTCGATCTTCAATATACCCCAGGTACTCAAACCTGGGATGCTTTAAGGTCTTAAAAAAATTTTCATGGGTACCTTTGCCCATAACCGTTATATGAACCTCCTCGATTTCCAGCAGCCTGGGGATAACCCACTTGATTAAGAGAATGGCTTTTTCGTGTTCTAACCGGCCGGCAAACAAGAGCCGCTTCTCTCCCTGTGACCGCACGCGGGAGTTCTTGAAAAAAATATCCTGGACACCAAAAGGCCTGACCACGATGTTTTTTATTCCTAATTCTTCCAGGTTCTTTTTCAGGGTATGAGAAGCCACCATAGAATAAGGAATACGCTTATGGCTGAAGAGATACACATTCAAGGATAGCAACGCTACCATACGTTTGAAAATATTCGAATTTTCACCGTATGCCCAGGGCCTGACATAGGTGTTAATGGGGTCGGAATGGTGAAACGAGCTCAGAACTCCCTTAAACGCTCGGGTGCGAAGAGTATAAAGGGCAAAAAATGGAGTGAGCAAGGGATCACCTACTTCCATAACGTCTGGCTTAATTTTACGAACAAGCTTTACTGCTTTTCCGTAATCGATCATCAGCAAACGGTTTCTGCCGATTATACCTTTTAACCCAAAAGCCTGGACCAAATGAATATTAGGGGCAATTTTCTCAACGGTGAGCCTCCTATTGGGAAAGACCAGGTAATATTGATGCTCCGGGTGTTTTTTAAACCACTCGATTTTGGCGTCGTAAAAGGTCTTTACACCACCGTCACTGGCAAAATAAAAGGTGTTAACATCTACAAAAATCATGATTATCTCTCTTTTCTACATTATAATGGTACAACTCTTACGTCTAAAAATCCTGATCTGACAGGCTGTCATATACTCTTTTTTACGGGGAATAAATTCCATCGATTCCTCGCTTTTTTACAACAGTGAAAATTATACTGCATTAAAAAAAAAAAAGAAAGAAAAAAAATTATTTATTTTAAAAAAAAGTCTATATGTTTTCAGGTTTACGCTTTCGCAGGGTAAAAAACACCAGGATAAAGAAGATAAGGTTCAGTATTTTATTGAGCACGCTGGCAGCCAGCAGCATGCCTGCCATTGAAGATGTGGTAACATTAATAAATTGGGACATTTCAATACCGGTGCCCATAAATATAAGGTCCCGGCTGGGGAGCAAAGGAATTCGGGTAATAATAATCTGGGCAGCCAATAACGTCAGCCAATTGGTCAACGGAATTTCCGGCATCACCACCATCCACTGGATCACCTGCAATCCCTGGACCACCAGCAGACGGCAGATATGCAGCCCGAATATTGCCAGGATTTGTTTGCGTTTGAGAAAAAGAATACGTTTGCGGAATTTAACGGCAAGTCCAATCACCAGCACAACGCAGAAACCCAGTACTACCAGTAAGGTAACATTGGGATTCATCCATTCTTCCGGAATACTTACCTGGCCAAAAACAAAAAAGATTACCAACAGTACCACAGCCACCAATGTGGAGGCCGCAGAAGAAAGGATCACATTGTCTTTTAATACGTGGAGGATTTCCTTATCCGGTTTATCCACATACTTTCGTGCCCAGACATAGAGGTACATTTCACCGGAGTAGCCCAGTACATCTTTATCCAGGACCCGTTTGTTCAGCAGCCCAAGAAAAAGGTGCCATGGTCTTACTTTCCATGCCACCCTGTAAATAAACACCTGGAATACCGGTAAGGTAAAAAACATAACCAGCAAGAGAATGTAAAACCAGGGGGTTTGGGGCAATGATTCCCAGACATTATCCCAACCGATGAGTGTAAGTTTGTAAACAAGGTAAGCAATGATAGATGCGGTAAAAAACAGGCTTAGCAATCTCAGCACCCGTTTACCGGTGCGACTTTCTTCAAAAGCATCAAAACGCGCTTTCAGGTTCGATAAAAATTTTTTGGGTTTGGACATTTACTTTGTCTCAGCCTGTGGCTGTGAACGAAAACCCTGGAATTTGGGACGCATCTCCAGGCGATGGAACATTTTTTCAATGGCTTTCCCACAGGCATGGTTTCCCGCATGCTTCAGGGCATATTCCCGTGACTGCTGTCCCATTCTTAATAAGCGTTTTTCATCTTTTAATAACTCCAGGATGAGCGGAATAAAGTCGCGGCGATTTACCAGTATCCCGCATTCCGGGGGTAAAACCTCCGCTGTGATACCTTCAGCAAAAGCAATACAGGGAACCCCACAGGCCATGGCTTCCACAATAACCCGGGGGTAAAAATCCCGGAAACTGGTATGCATAAACAGACGAGCCCGGTTAAAGTAGGCAGGAAGTTCATGGTTGGGGATGTGCCCCAACCAGTGAATGTCGGGATACAGGGAACGCAAGCGCGCTTCCCCTGGTCCATCCCCTGCCACTGCCACACGGAAATGCCGGGAAAGGAGACCCAGCGCTTCGTAGTTTTTGTAACCGGGAATCAAGCGTCCCACCACCAGGATATCCCATTCTTTCGCTGTATTTTCCAAGGGACGGAAAACATCGGTATTCACCCACTTGGGCAAAGGGACCAGGTTTTCTTCCGGGACTCTTTTTCGCCAGAACCGCCAAGCGGGAAATTGCAGCACCTGTTTTTGGGCATTGGTCTCGTAAAATACAACCTCTGCCAAAGGAACATACCTGGAATAAAACTCGCCGCCAATAATAAAACCAAACGGGCGGCTGTTTTTTCCCCGGCAAAGGTATTGACGCAGCAAAAGAGTGCCAACACCGCCGTCCACCCCTTTTAGAATATGAAGATCTCCGGCAAAACCGCGGGCATATTCAACCAGTTCATCGCTAAAATGATATTTGCTTTTTTTTCCTTTTGGGTTTGTTTTAAAAATGCGGATCGTGTAATTCTTATTGTTTCCAACAGGTTGTATAATGGTTTCACGAGTTTCCCCCGCTGCCCATAATTCCACCTGGTGTCCCATCCGGGTTATCATACCAGCGATCTCCCGTTCCCGGTCCGGTTCTTTCAGCCATTGCTCCTTTGTAATTGTAACAGAAGCGTGATAAATGGGGTAAGTAAAGACAATGGCGATACGCATTAGAATCAGGATGTCGGGCGTGGGAACAAACCAGCCGCATAAGAATCCTCAAGATAGCTATTAAACGCAGCCCTGGCTTTTTCATTAAGCTTAAACCGTCTATGTTTAAATAGATCTCCCTTTAAAAACCGGTACCAACCATAGGTCACTAAGTCGGGAATGGTATTGCGCATTTGTTGGAGAAAATGTTTCATATCCCAGGTATTGCTGCCGTGAAAGCAGCGAATAAACAGGTGGGCATAAGATCCGGGAAGCTTGAAATACCGTTTTTTTGTCCAGGCCCTGAGGTACACATCGTCTTCGCTGCGGCCCATCGCCGGGTAACGGATCAACGGGTCCCGGCGATGCATAATACTACCCGGTGTCCCTTTTTTGAAAAAACTGACATAGGGATGATTAAAAAAAGGTTCCCTATCAATATGCATTAAGGTGTTGGACAAACAGCAGGCATCATAACCCTGCAGCAGTACATCCACCTGGGTTTGTATCCGCTCCGGGTGATACCAGTCATCATCATCCCACTGGGTAATGAAATCACCTTTCGCCTCATCCAAAGAGAGGTTTCGCAAATGCCCCAGGACATTTCCTGGTTTTTTCTCCATTTTCAGGTAAGTTACTTCGTTCGCAGGTAAATCCCGCAGCACAGCGGCCAGATCGTCGTCACCATCATCGATGATCACCAGTTCTTTGTTTGTATAGGTTTGCCGCTGATAGGAAAGTAAGGAACGCTTTAAAAACCGCTTCCGGTTGGCGGTCACCATTAAACAGCTAACTTTTGGTAATTTCAGGTCTTCCTTTTGGTTTTTTGCCATGGTTTTTCTCTCAGGCGCAAGTGGCTTAACCCTCTTTTGGCAAACCGGGAAGCCAGGAACCGGTAAAAAAACCATCCCTGCCAGGCATGAGGGGTAAAATGGTAAACAAGGCGCTCAAACAGGTTCCAACGAACCTGTTTACGGCCTTTACGCCGTTGGGAAGATTGGCACCATAGGTCAATATGGTAACGGGACAATCCCAGTTTGAAAATACGGTACATAATTTCATGGTCCAGCAGCACATGGGGCCAGTATTCTTCCGAGAACCCGCCAGCCTCTCTCAAGGCCGCAGTACGAAAAACCTGGCCGTATCCACCGGTAAATGTATGTTTAGGAAATATTTTATGCAAGCTAATATAATACCTTCGCCGCAGCCGGGAAGGCAACGCATGGGGACGATTAAATTCCGGCAAAGCCATGAGAACCGATACCCTGTCATCAGATTCAGCAAACAGTTTTTCGCATAGTTCCAGATAATGAGACGGGTAATAAGTATCCGCGTCCGACATGGCGATAAATTCACAGTTGACAGCTTTACAACCTGTCTCAAGGGCATGAATCTTTCCATGTTTGCACTCATGCAAATAAATCACATCAATGAAACCGGCATCCTTCAATGCCCTTCGGGCCACGGTTTCCGATCCATCAGTAGAACCGTTATCCACCAGGATTAACTGGTCCGGCTTCCGTGTTTGATTTACCCAGGATTCCAGGGTTCTTTCCAGGAAATCTGCTTCATTAAAGTAAGGAAGAACCACAGCAAACGAATGATTTCGCGGCGGTTTTTTATTCTTTTCTGGCTGCGGTATTGTAATCGTTTCAACCGGCAATTCAGTCATATGTAAATCTTCAAATAAATCTGCTTCTGTAAAGCTCACTTTCGCATTATACCAGATTTATGTTTAAAATTCCAAATTACAAAAAAAATTCCTCTCTTCTCTTCGTGTTCCTTCGTGTCCTTCGTGACTCTGTGGTATAATATTCGCCGAAGGCGTTTATTTGCCCGAAGGGCGCATATTTTATTCTCTGTGCCCTCTGTGGCTAAATAAATTCAACAAACCGGGCAAAAGGAAAAGGGTTGTAAACCAGGTGGCAAATAAACCTATACAGGCAAGGATACCAATGGATTGCAAACCCGGATGACCTGAAAAAGCAATACCAATGTAACCGAACATGGTGGTGATAGACGTCAAAGACAACGGTCCAAAAAGCTCCCGCTGCGTGGAAGATGTATCCATGCCTCGTTCCCGCCAACGGCGATAATAGTGTACCCCATCATCTACCCCCATACCGATCAATGTGGGAAATACCACAACATTAAAGAAGTTCAATCTCATTCCTAACACCACCATAATCCCGGCAGTTAAGATGATGCCCGTGATTAAGGGTAAAACGATCCAAAGGGTCTGTAAAAAGGAACGCTGCCCCATCAAGATGATAAGAAAAATCCCCAGGAATGCAAAGGCCACCAGCCAGGGACCCTCCGACGTAACAACACGAAGTACATCTGCCAATACCGTGGTTTCACCAAAGGGGCCAATGGTATTATCGGGTGCTTTCACGTTATACAACTCATCGGCAAAAGCCATGGCATTTTTTCCTTTTTGTTTGTCCCCTTTGATATACACCGGGATAATATAGTGATCCGGATGGGTTTGAGAGGAGAACCGGTTTCTTATGTCTTTGGGCAGATCATCCGGTTTGGGTTGATGCGGCGGTGGTATCCACCCCCGCATATCACTAATCCATTTTTTATAATCTTCGTCCTCCACCCGGTTTATCCAGCGGCCGGCAATGACCTCTTTAATCTCATCGATCAAATCCAATCGTTCCTGGAATTCATTGTTGTCCGGGCAAATCTCCAGGATACTGTGGAACCGCTCAATACGCGACATCTCGACGTCTTTTTTCTTTTTCAAACTTTCTGTCAATTCATCAAGGGATTTCAGTCCTTTACTCACAAAAAGCGCAGCAGGCGAGCGGACACTTTCATACACCTGGTAAAACCGGTCCTTGATCTCCTGTTCCTGGGGGACCTTTACCTCCATTTTACTGAAATCATAATTAAAGGTTAATCCCACTCCACCCAGGGCCAGCGAGGCAGCAATCACCAACAGGATGATCAATGTAACCGCCGGAACAGGAACCAATACGTTTGACCGCCGTTGGTCTTTGAGTTTTCGCACCAAGCCGAATTTGACGCCCAGGACACAGATAGAAGGCAAAAACAAGATCATTGCCAGTAAAATCATAATCAATGAATATGCACCCACAATCCCAAATTCAGAGAAGCCCCTGAAATTGGAAAATGCCAGTATGAACAGGGCCAATGACGTAGTCAAACCCGATACCAGGATGGATTTTCCGGTGGAACGGAAGGTAGTCGGCAATGCATCTTCCGGAGGTTTTTGCTTTAATTCATGTTGGAAACGTTTGACCAGGTGGATGGAGAAATCAATACCCAGGCCAAAAGAAACCAGCAGCAAAAAGGAGGTAATGGTATTTAAATCTCCCACGATAACCGGGATAGACCCCAGGGTCCATATCAATCCCAGTGCCAGGGGCAGCAGCACCACCGGCAGTACCCTGATACTGCGGAACCCGATTATAAGGGCAAGGAGAACAGTCACCAATGTAATGGTTCCTGAACGGGCCAGGTCGGTAATAATAAAATCGTACTGGTCAATATCATTGCGCAGCGAACCCCCAACTCCTCCCCAAACACCGTACTGCCTGGAGATTTCATCGGTAATGGCAGTCAACTGCGTGAGCATTCGTTTGGTTTTGCCCAGGCTGGTAATTCCCTTTTGGGGAAAGACTTTAACCGCCATTATCTCACCGTTCTCGCTCTGGTGAAATTCCGGGAGGTCCAGGTAACGCATCATTTTTTTAATATCTTTTTTATCTTTTTCTTCTTTTTCCTTTTTCTCTTCTTCTGTTTCATCCACATCGCTCAGCAGGTCTTCGCCCATGGGGTTTACCCTGGCTTCCAGGCGGATAAAAAAGTCCAGTATTCGGTCTAGGAACTCTGCAGGTACCAGTGCATAGCGGTATTTTTTGTAGAAATTCACGGGGTTGCGGTACTCCAGTGCACCGACCCCTTTTACGTTCTTAACCTTTGAAACAGCCGCTTCTAAAGCCCGGGTTAACTTTTCTTTGTCCGGGCTTTCCAGCAGGATGGTGAAAAAGCCGCCGCTGCCGGTAACGATTTCATCCACTTGTTTTTTTAAAATGGTGGCCCGGCTGTCTTCAGGCAGGAGTCGAATCAAGTCCGTGTCTAAACCTACATGGGAGAATTGCAGGATCGCCGGAATCGAAAGGACCAGTGCTGCCATTATCCAGAGCAGAGGATGTCGCAAAGAATGTTTACATACAAAGGCAACAAAATTTTCGAAAATTTTATTCACGTTATTCAACTCCTCATTTAAGAAGGGTTATTTTAAAAGTCTTTTCCGCAAATGTCAAGGTTTTAGCCAAAGAGGACATAGAGAACACAGAGAAATATGCGCCCTTCGGGCAAATAAACGCCTTAGGCAAATTTTATACCCCAAAGACCCTCGACGAGGGCAGCCGCAGAAGGTCCTTCGGACCGTCTCGAAGGCTTCTTTACCAGGGTCAACTAACCAGGTAACCACTTTTGAAGTTGACATGAATTGAAAAGAGGGATGTTGTTTCAAACGTTTGTGGAAGCCTTCAACTTATCTTTATTCTCTCCTCTTTTCTTCATTCATCATTCATAATTCATCATTCATAATTTACCTAACGCCCCCCGGCCATCGGAGGCAAAGAGTATTGATGGGGTCCATTTTCCTGCTCACAAATCGGAGGAACCGGAACCAAATTGGTTTAAAAGTGAAAAAATGCTTCTATTTGCTGTTTTTTAGAGGATTTTACTTGACTTTTTTTTATTTATCATTTAAAGTTTAATTTCAAAAAAAAAACAGGAGGTTAACAATGGCAGCTTATTTCTCTGACAGGTTGAATAATACTATGCCAAATCCGACTCCCTCTTTTAGTAATATCTTGCTCATTTCAAAATTAGTAAAAGTACTTCAAAAGATTGAAAAGAAACAGCCGCTGCAACACCGTGATAGGGGTATCCTCAATAGGGGAAAAGACCTTATATCTAAGATAATAGAGGGGGCCAGAGTGGTAGAAAGTGAAGATTTTGAGAATGCACTTTTCCCTATTGAAGAAGGTATAACCACCTATGGATATGCTTTAAGAACGATGAAAACGTTGAACTTATATGAAGAAGCCCAGGAATCGATTCTTTTCTTTAAAGGTTTATCCGACCAATTGGAAGAAGTAGAAAGCACCGGGATGCCAACTACAAAAGTTGGATTATTGAAAGAATTCTTCCTTGCATTGGGGAATTCTTTTAGAAGTGAAATCCATCAAAGGGAATATCAAGCACCCAAAACATTTGAAGCCCCCTTTCTAATGTGAAAAATTCAGAAATCAAGATATGAAATATGTTTTCCAGGGAAAATATTGAAAACTATGTTATTGAAATAATATCGAGGTCAAAAACAATTCAGGGTAGGTGCAAGAAGCTGTTGGCTCAAGAGTTCGCTTCAAACTCCCCTTTACTATTGGCCCAAACTATTTTCAAGATTTGCCATTACCTGGAAGAGGGAGTAATAAAGATCTATCAGTCGATTAATTGGGAAATAGAGAACTTTGAAGAAGAAGTCATGCCTGACATTTCTACATTAAAAGATACAGATTCAATTATACGTCTTTTAGGTGAGCACCTGAGGTATATTGACGGAGCTGTCACAAGAAAACTTCCCTGGAGCATTATCAAACCTGTTGAAAAATTAGCCCAATCGATTATCCCCGGGATTTCCTTCATGTTTCGACCACAGTGGAAATATAACTATTCAGTCGTGACCGATGATTTAAGAAAATTTTATTATGTTATTTTATCTGAATTCGAAGATATAGTCGAACGCCCCATAGAAGATGATGTATTTACAAATTTTAAGGAACCTTTTCATATTATATCGTTTCCGTCGATTGAACGGAAAAATATACTTCTACACTGCCTCATTGGTCATGAGTTGGGACACCTAATAATAAAAAAATATAAATTTATAGATGAAGATTTAAAAAAGAATTTTACCAAACGCATCGACTCCGAAGTCAAAAAGATTGTAATGGATTATTATCCAAAACCTTTCGATGAGCTTGATATGTTCACTCGTGTTTACGCAAGAGAGGAAGTAGAAAGCAGTATAAGAACTGTTCTTCAGATATGGAAGCGAGGTCTTGAGGAGATTTTATCGGATATAATCGGTGCTTTAATATTTGGGCCGGCAATGCTGTTTTCAATGTATGAGTTATCTCTTCAAAAGGAATTGGATCATAAACCGGATTACAGGAATTACTTTTACCCGCCGTGGAGATATCGCCTTCGAGAGATAATAGAGGTACTTCAACGCCCTCTTGCTCAATTTTTTCCCATACCGGCTAAATATTTTCCTTCAAGGAAAAGGCATAAGAAGATTAACAGCAGGTTTGAGCTGATAAAAAATTTAACCGAAGAAGAATATGACAAGCAAATTATAAAGGAAGATCCACTGGTAAGAATTGCCTACAGAGAAATAGAAAAAGATAAGAATGATTTCATTCTGTCAACAAATTATTTTAAGAATGAATTAATGAAGAAGGTCCTCGTCCCTACAAAGCTTTTTAAAGATATCGAACATTTAGTGATACGAGTAGAGAACGGCTTACCTCCAAATGCCATTGAGCATTCGGTTGAAAACAGAAGGCCCGCCACATTAGTTGAAATAATAAATGCTGCCTGGCTTTATAAAATATCATGGGAAAAGAGATTGATCAATGATGATGGTGAGCTTAATCACACTTTATTTGAAGAAATAGATACTTTAAACCGGTTAACACTAAAGGCAATTGAATTTTCGGATATTGAAACTGAGTATAAAAAGAAGGGGAAAAAGATTTTCCAGGAGAAAAGAAAAATAAAATGAGTGTTTTATCAAGAGAAAGAATTATTGAATTTATGAATAAAGAAAAAATAGAGGAGCGTTTAGTTATCACGCCCCTTATTAACCTGGATGAATCATTAGACCCGTCTTCCATAAACGTTAGGCTGGGGAATGAATTCATAATAATGAAACAACAGTCTTTTCCAATTTTGGATATCTCAAATAAAGAAGAACTTTCCCAGAGAATTGAAAAATACCAGGATAAAGTAAGAATCGACTTCCAGGAGGGATTTGTATTACATCCCAATCACCTGGTCATTGGAAGTACATTTGAATATATCGGTCTTCCCGATAACTTAATGGCCTATGTCATTGGAAAATCAAGTTGGGGTAGAATGGGATTAATCATCGCCACCGCAACAAAGGTTGATCCCGGATTTAAGGGGTGCATAACCCTGGAGTTCATTAATGAAGGACAGGTGCCGATTGTTTTATATCCTGGAATTTTGATTGCACAATTGGTATTACATGAAACCCTGGGAAAATCAAAATATTCTGGAAGATACAGCCATCCTACCGGACCTCAATTTCCAAATTTTTCCAAAGATTACGAAAACTGGAGATTTTGGTATCCAGATCCTGAAAAATATTGATCTAAAATAGAGAAATTCGCCAGGCTGGGAAATCTCAGAGGACACAGAGAATAAGATATGCGCCCTTCGAGCAAATAAACGCCTTCGGCGAATTTTATACCACGAAGGCATTTACAATGCGGTAAATTGCACGAAGGGGCACGAAGGGAAGAAAAGATAAAAATTACAAATCACAAATTCCAAGAGGGTGGCACCCCCGGCCGATAAAGAATTCCAAATTACAATGACCAAAAAATTACAAAAATTAATAAGAAGCGAATTACAACGGTCATAATGGGGCACGACATCAAGAAATAAAGTACAATGGCTGACCGTGTATGAAAAGTTTTGAGGGGGTCCAGGGGGCGGTTTTTCAAAAGAGCCCCCTGGCCGCCGGAGGCAAAAAATAAAAATTCTTATGCAAAATGCATTAATATCGTGTATAATTAGGCTCCTATGAAACTAGGTAAATTTATAAAACTGATTGGTATTGTTTTTGGTGCCATTATCCTGGTGCTGCTGCTTATTGTGGGGGTGAGGTATGCGTTTTGTCCTATTTACCATTTTCCTGAACCTCAGCCGTTTTCAGGTGACCAGTGGTATAACCCGTATGCAAATTTAAACCATCAATGGTTCCAGGCTAACTTTCATGTGCATTCCAAAATATGGCTGGGTTTAACGGACGGGCGCAACAGTGCCGGGGAGATTCACCAACATTACCGGTCCCTGGGCTATGATATCATATGCATTTCGGATTACCAGTACATTAATGCTGAACGAAACATGGGGATTGAAAGATTTCCGGTTTATGAACATGGATTTAATATCGGTAAAACCCACCAGATTGTCTTAGGGGCACGGCAGGTGGATTGGTTGGATTATTTTTTCTGGCAGAACCGGAATCATAAACAGCATGTCATTAATACCCTGAAGAAGCATGCGGATTTTGTTATACTGGCGCATCCTCTTCTCAATAACGGGTACACTCTTGAGGATATGAAATGGCTTACAGGCTATGATGCCGTTGAAGTTTTGAATCATTTCAGGTTTTCCATTGAGTATTGGGATCAGGCCCTGTCTGCCGGTAAGGCGGTATGGGTATTTGGCGGGGATGATTCTCACAATATATCTTATCGAAGTGAAACCGGGGTAAATTGGACCATGATCCATGCCAGGTCATCCAAACGCATTCATATACTAAAAGCCTTGCGAAAAGGAAGACACTATGCTGCTGCCGGATACGGTGGAGTGAACCTCAACCGGTTAAAAAGCGTGGAAATCGAAGGCAATATTTTGAAAGTGACCTGTGAATCCCCGGCGGATCAAATCCGCTTTATTGGTCAAGGCGGACAGGTGAGAAAGGAAGTGAAGAATTCCCCTGAAGCAGTAATTAAGCTGCAGTCCCATGATACCTATATCCGGGCAGAGATATTCAGCCATGGAAGTAAACTTTATCTTAACCCGGTTATTCGTTACGATGGCAAATCGCTGCCCGTGGGGAAAGTAGAAATAGATTTAACCGCAACCTGGATTCAGCGGGTACTGGTAATACTTTTTCTTGCTTTGCTGGTTTATGCAACTGTTCGCCTAAAGCGAAAAAATTAATGAGGTTAACCATTGTTTTGGTCATTTGAATTTTGGTTATTTGAATTTGTTTCGAATTTCGATATTCGAATTTCGAATTTTTTGCTATATATGTAATTCGATAATGTCTTCGTCTTCCAGGACATGGTTGCGATTTACCCGCTGGCCGTCGTAGGCGTTTTTCCCCCAAATCCGCGCAAATTTTAACTTCAGGGAAAAATCTTTGTGAACCGTCCTGGCCATATCCATAACCGTGCTGCCTACCGGCAAAGTAAAGGGATCGTTAAGGTCAGCCTTTTTCCCGGGAATCTTACTGTAAACACGGATAATATTCAGCATTGAATAGATGCTGTTCTTAAGGTCTTCCAGCCCATCACTGGTTTGGGCTGAGATAGAGAGGCATTTGTAATTTGAGCCCAGGTTCTTTTTTAGAGCATCCAGGTTTTCTGCGGCAAGGGGCGAATCGTTTTTATTTGCCCCGATAAGGGTTTTTTTATAGCACCAACCGATTTCAGACGGACGTTCCTGGTCATCCCTGATAAATTCGATTCTTTTTGCTTTTAATATATCAAAAATGGATTGCAGTGTCTCAACCGGATTGGGTTGGGTAACGGACAAATCAATAACGATGAGAGAAGCATCGGCAACCCGGATGATATCCGGGTACCAGGTTTCCATGTAATCCGGGGAAACCGGGGGCGTGTCCACCAGTTGAATCTGGATATTTTTGAATTTCATCATGACAGGAAGAGGTTCAAGGGTGGTGAAGGGGTAATTGCTGACCTGGAGGTTTATACCGGTTAACGATTGGATTAACATGGATTTCCCGGCATTGGGCGCACCCACTACTACAACCTGACCGGCCCCTGATTTCCTGATTTTGCGACTGGGGCCGTGTTTAGCCGTGGCGGTTTTCTTCTGGGTCGCTGATTTCAACTTGGACATCTTGGTTTTAAGCATGGCCTGGATTTTTTCTGTTCCTTTGTGTTTGGGGATAATAGCAAGCAGTTCTTCCAGGATAGCGATTTTTTCTTCAGCGGTTGCTGCTGTTTTTAATTTTTTCTCAGTTTCAAAATATTGAGGTGGTAAATTGGCCGGCATTTTATACCTCGCATATGCCTATTATAACCAATCCCCCCCCAATTTTCAACCCCCCCCTCGGCGAGGCGCATAGCGTCACGAGCCATAGAAGGCGCATTCGCGCCATCTAAAGGTTTCCTTACCAGAATCAAACGGTTAGGTGTCCACTTTTGGAGTTGATATAAATCGACAACAGGGCTGTTGCTTCAAACGTTTGGGGAAACCTTAAACTTATCTTTTCACCTTCTTCGCTTCTTCTCTTCCTACTTGCCAACTGCCAACTGCCTACTGCCTACTGCCTACTGGGCTGTCTCACTCTTGCTTTTTACTCTGGCAGAAGAACCTTCCATAAAGACTCGGTATAAGTCCATTATTTTATGGATGCCATCGCTGCCGCCGGCAAGTAATCCACCTGTCATTAAGATATCAACGAAGTCGAAAAAGTTTTTTTGCTTATCTTCCATACCTGTATAAGATCCAGGATCTACAAGTGTTGCCAGGACGCGAAAACCAATGGCGCTTACGATTACACCGAGAATAAGGCTGGACCACATCGCGATGATTCTTGTTTTCGATCGATGAGTCAATTTTTCTTGATTTTTCTGGCTTAAAAAGCCCATTTCCGTTTTTACATCAGGGTCGGTGTCAGCTTTTCCTGCTTTTTTGAGCTGATCAATTTTTTGTTTAATTTCTTTAATCTCGGAATCCAGTCTTTCTGAGCCTTCGGCTCTCCAGGTGGTAAGAAAAACATCAAGGGCTCTTTCCAAAAGGAGGGAAATAATCAGTAAGGAGCCCAGTATGGTCCCGATGCTGGAACCGATGTCCTTCCTGAATTCAACGAATCCAACCGTAAAGTAAAAAGCGGCAATAATTATTAACACCAGAAGGATTATAAAAAATATTTTTATGCCTCTCATTTAATTCCTCCAAAGTTGTAAGTATATGCATAACATAAACCAAGAAAATTTTCAAGAGGCATTTAACTTTTTTTTATATTACCAACAAATTCAGAAGGAAGCCTTCCATATGGCCCGCAGGGGGGTTGATTTTTTTTTTGGTTCTGTCATAATATAACCTTTATAAAAAGTTGAAAATTACCTGAAGGAGAATGTCGCATGTTTGATGCAAGTGTTTATGTCGAAAGACGAAAATTATTAAAAAAAGCAGTCAAAGCTGGTGTTATTCTTTTGTTGGGAAATGGTGAAAGCCCCATGAATTACCCAGACAATCCCTATCATTTCCGCCAGGACAGCAGCTTTTTGTATTTTTTCGGACTGGATAAACCCGGATTCAACGGACTCCTGGATGTGGAAGAAGATAAAGATTATATATACGGCGAAGACTTTACCATCGACGATATCATCTGGATGGGCCCTCAGCCTACAGTCAAAGAACTGGGTAAAAATGTCGGGGTTTCTAATACCGGCACATCAGAAGACCTGGTGAAAAAAATAAACGAAACCCTTGCCAAAGGCCGGAGAATCCATTTCCTGCCGCCTTATCGCCCGGAAAATATGATGCTGCTGGAAAAACTCCTGGGAATTGCCAGCACCAGGGTCAAAGAATACGCCTCAGTGGATTTGATCAAAGCTGTTGTGGCCCAACGCTCCTTTAAATCCGCAGAGGAGATTAAAGAGATTGAAAAAGCCCTGGATATTTCTTATGAAATGTACACCATTGTTATGCAGATGGCAAAGCCCGGTACATATGAACGGGAGATCGCCGGTAAAATAGCAGGTATTGCCAGTGCTAATGGTAACCATGTTTCTTTCCCCATTATCTTATCTATCAACGGCGAAACGCTTCACAACCACTATCACGGTAACATGTTGGAAAAAAATAGACTATTGGTGACGGATTCGGGTGCAGAATCATTGGAACACTATGCCTCGGATATCACCCGGACATTTCCTGTGGGTGGGATCTTTACACCTGAGCAGAAAGATATCTATCAAATCGTATTCAATTCCCAACAGGCAGCCATTGATGCGATTAAACCAGGGGTTCCCTATAAGGAAATCCATCTCCTGACAGCCTCTGTTATTGCCAATGGTTTAAAGGGAGTGGGACTGATGAAAGGCAATATGGAAACAGCGGTAAAAGAAGGTGCTCATGCGCTTTTCTTCCCCCATGGCCTGGGTCATATGATGGGCCTGGATGTTCACGATATGGAAGACATTGGCGAAGATTACGTGGGGTACGATGAAACGGTTCAGCGAAGCGATCAATTCGGTCTTGCTTATTTGCGTTTAGCTAAAGCCTTAAAACCCGGGTACGTGGTAACCGTGGAACCGGGTATCTACTTTATCCCGGCCCTTATCGATAAATGGAAAGCAGAAAAGAAATTTACTGATTTCATCAACTATTCAGCAGTAGAAAAATACAAAGGTTTCGGCGGAATACGCATTGAAGACGATGTGCTGGTTACCGATGACGAAACCGGGCACAAGGTCCTGGGAACCCCCATTCCCAAATCCATTGACAAAATCGAAACATTAATGACATAAGGAGGGGGGGCAGCGCCCCCGGCGAAATGCTGCATAATAAAGAAGGAGGAATAAAATGAGTGATTTAACAGCTATCATCGATACCGATAAGGGAAAAATACGGTTAAAACTTTTTGCTGACCAGGCACCGGTAACCGTGGGTAATTTTGTCAATCTCAGCAAACGGGGATATTACAATGAGCTGATCTTTCACCGGGTGATTGCCGATTTCATGATCCAGGGCGGCTGCCCATATGGAAATGGAACCGGCGGCCCAGGGTATGAATTCGAGGATGAATTTCACTCGGAACTCCTTCATAACAAACCAGGTATTCTTTCCATGGCCAATGCTGGGCCTGGAACCAACGGCAGCCAGTTTTTTATTACCCATGTCCCCACACCGTGGTTGGATCAAAAACATACGGTTTTTGGAGAAGTCATGGCAAAGGAAGATCAACAGGTGGTTAACAGCATTGTCCAGGGAGATAGAATTCATACTATTACCATTGAAGGAGATGATTCCTCCCTGATGGAAAAAATTCAAACCCGCATCCAGAAGTGGAATGAAAAATTAAACCAGTTTTTTCCCAATCTGGAGGGGTAGCAAAGAAGCAAAAAAACAGGAATTTTAACGTTTTTGTTTAACTTTTTTTGGCCGTGATGCCCTTTCCCACTTGACAAGTACAGCATTGTCCAGTAATATAGAGTTTAAATGCAAACAATATATGAGGCTTAAATGAAAAAAAAGATCAGCTTAAGGGTAATACGGAGAATATCCTTTTACT
Organism: Candidatus Aminicenantota bacterium; assembly: GCA_011772425.1. Taxonomy (GTDB): domain Bacteria; phylum Acidobacteriota; class Aminicenantia; order UBA2199; family UBA2199; genus JAKAGC01. The sequence continues at coordinate 11,851 of WVZO01000594.1, read as the reverse complement.
ATGAGGCACTGCTGAAGTTGAACTTGCCGGATGATCATTATATCTCTTCAACCCAATTGGAAGATATAACCGGTGTGTCTTGCAACCAGGTGAGACAGGATTTTTTCTATCTTGGTATCTCCATTGGAAAACAAAAGAAAGGGTACCAGGTCAAGAAGCTCTTCAAAGAGTTAAAGAAAATATTATCCATCGATACCGGGGCAGATGTGATTGTTATTGGGGCAGGGAGATTGGGCCGGGCACTATCGGAATATAAGTTATTTAAAGTCAGGAACGTCAATGTGAAAGCTCTTTTTGATGTAAAAGAAGAACTGGTCGGCAATTTTGTTCACGTGTTTGGGGAAGAAGTTCCCATTATGCATATTGACGACCTGGATGAGTATTTGAAACAACACTCCCAGATTAGAATCGCTTTACTCACGGTACCCGAGCATTCTGCCCAGGCTCTGCTGGATAAATTGGTGAACCTGGGCATTAAAGGAATCGTTAACTTTACACCCAGGATATTAAAACGCCCCGAAGGGGCCATGGGTGTCCAGATTGTCAATGATTGTATTGGTGCTTCGTTGTACAAGATCGTCTATCAAATCTATCATCAAGGTATAGATAAAGCAAAATAGATCCCCATCCCGGGGGGCAGTTAAAGTCGATAGGGAGGTAAAATCAAATCATGGTATTGATATACATTTTAATTTTTATATCTTTGATCTTTTTTAGTGCGTTTTTCTCTTCGGCCGAGACCTCTTTAATGGCTCTCAATAAAATAAAACTGAACCTCAAAGCCAAAAAAAAGAATAAAAAAGCCGTGCTGTTGACCGGGATACTGAGAAAACCAGAAGAGTTTTTCTCTACCATCTTAATCGGTAATAATTTTGTCAATATTGCTGCAGCCTCCATTTCCACATTCCTATTTACCAGGTTAATGACGGCCCACGAGGAATTGATCCTGCTCACCTCTACAATGGTTACCACTATTATTATCTTGTTTTTCGCGGAAATTATCCCCAAGTCCTATGCCTTCCGGTACAATGAACGATTGTCTTATCACTATGCATACCCCATCAAGTTTTTCACCTATTTTTTTTACCCCTTTGTCAAAGTTACCACGTTTTTTTCTAACCTGTTGTTTAAAGAAGAACATGGGGCGTTAAGGGATAAAGATTTCACCACAGAAGAACTCAAAGACTTCCTGGCTTCCCACATAAACTTATTCAAATACCATCCTGAAGCCCTGCGCATGATGAATGAAATCATCGATATTGCCGACAAAGATATTAAAAGTATTATGACACCGCGGTTAAACATAGTTGCTTTTAAGGAAGGTTCCGGTATCGACCAATTAAAACAAATTATACTGGAGAAGAAAAGGTCGAAGATTCCATTGTATAAGGACAACCTGGATAACATCACCGGTATTATCCACAACGGTGACATTTTATCTGCTTTACTGGAAACGGATTTTGCCCGGCTCGATATAAAAAAAATCGCCCGTCCCCCCCTATTTATATCGGAATACTCATCGGTAAGTTTTGTGTTGAAAAAGTTTAAAAAGTTGCGGATGAATATTGCGGTTATCGTCGATGAATACGGTTCTACCATAGGTATTTTAACCCTCAATGACATTTTCAAGGAAATAATGGGGGAGATAAGGTTCGGTGAGCTTCCCATCAGCAAAATCGGTAAAAATACCTACGTGATTAAAGGAAATACATCCGTTGAAGAAGTCAATGACCAACTGCATCTGCATTTACCGGAAAAGGCAGATTATACAACGATATCAGGTCTTTTTATCTATCATTTCGGTAAAATTCCCGGGGTGAATAGTCGCATCCAAATAAAGGACACCCATTTTATTGTAAGGAGGATGGGCAAACGCAAGATCGATGAACTTTTATTGGTAAATGACAATAATTGACGGTCATGGTATAATGTTCGACATGTTTGGACAGTGAATCATGAATAAGAAGAAAGACGATCAACGCCTGAAAAATATAACGGTTAACAAGAAAGCGTTTCATGACTATGAAATAATTGAAAAGCTTGAAGCCGGTATGGCGCTGTTGGGAAGCGAAGTCAAAGCTATCCGGGAGGGACGGGTAAATTTAAAGGATTCCTATGTGGATATGAAGGAAGAAGAAGCGTTCCTGGTCAATGCCCATATTGGTCCATATTCCAATGCCAGTTACAATAACCATGAACCGGAACGGAAACGCAAACTCCTGCTTCATAAACAGGAACTTCATAAACTGGATAAAAAGGTGAATACCCGCGGGTTTACGATTATACCCCTGCGCATGTATTTTACCCCCAAAGGGTTAGTGAAGATCGAAATTGCCCTTGCCAAAGGAAAACGGGCATACGATAAAAAACAACAGATCATCGAACGAGATATTAAACGTGAGATGGACAGAGAGTTGAAGAAGTTCAGGTAAGTCTAAACTTCTTATTGATTATAACAACTATTTCCGTTATAATATACCTGTATCTTTAGAAAATGGAAGAAAAGAAATATAAAATCATTTTTAAAGGAGACGTTGTTCCAGGCAGAGACCTGGAAACAGCAAAGCAAAACCTCGCCAAACTATACCACGTGGATGTGAATAAGGTAGAATCTCTATTTTCCGGTAAACTGTTTGTTCTCAAAGAGGACGTCAGCCTGGACGAGGCCCAGAAACACATGTTTCATTTGGAAGAGGCAGGAGTTGTGTGTGAGATCGAGGAGATGCCCATGGTACTCGAGAGTCAAGCAGCTGAGCCTGCGGAACCTTCTGCTTCCGAACCTGAACCTGAGCCAGAACCACCGCGACCACCTGAACGGATGGAGCAAGTAGAGCTACCGGAACCATCGGAGCAATTGGAACAGGCTGTGCCAGGGCAAGTACTGGAGCAGGAGCCGCCGCCTACGCCTACTCCACCTCCCATGCCGCAGCAGCAATTTACTTTTCGCAAAGCGCCCAGAAAGACTTCATCGTCTCTTCTTTTACTTTTTTTTATTGTTGTTGTTGTTGCCGCTGTTATTGTTATTTTCAAACCCTTTTCAACTCAGAAACAAATCACCGGTCCGGCTGTGTCTCCATCTGAATCCCAATCCAGGGAACCTTCCCCGTCGCCAACCACCCCGGAAAGACCGGCACAGCGTACTGCTCCTGCACTGCCATCTGACCTCACCGAACCCTATAACGAACCCAACGGTTATTATTCCATCTCCCTGCCGGCCGGATACAAATCCATCCCCAAACCCCCGGGAGATCAAGGACAGACCGAGGTTTCTTTTATGTATGCGGACAGGGCCATTGTTACCATTTCAACCACTCCCAGGCAAACGGAGTGGGATTCCCAGCAGGCAATGATGCAGAAGGTTACTGCTATCCAGACAGGCAATGATAAGGATTTCTCAAATTACCGCATTAATGAGTATCAACCGATCACTATTAGCAGCCTGAGGGGATACGAAATCCTGTTGGAAATGGGGGACCGCGTCGCCCATGTTTATGGATTGGTGAGTCCCACAGATATCATCTTTGCTATCAAGATCATCACTTTTGGCCAGGCCAATCATGATATCCTGGTTTCTGCTGTCCGTGAGAGTTTGGTAGTCTATTAATTTTTATTCTTCGGGGTCAGTAAACTGACGATTACGATTACCAGGGCAGAACCGAAAAAGGCGGGTATCAATTCGTAAAGACCGGTGGTCTCTTTCAAAAAGATTTTCCATAGGATAGTGACGGCTGTGCCGGTCACCATGCCGGCAAAAATACCGTATTTAGTAACCCGTTTCCAATAGAGCGATAAAATAAGGGCGGTACCGAAAGATGCGCCAAGGCCTCCCCAGGCAAACAGCACCAACCAGAAGATAGTTTCCTGGGCAACATAAGCCAGGACAATTGCCAGGACACCGGAAGCCAATACCACATACCGGCTGAGTTTTAATTTTTTTGCCTCATCCAGGACTTTTTTCTTTTTCCGGATTTTTTCGTAGATGATTTTTTCGTAGAGGTCTCGTACGAACGTGGAAGCCACTACCAGCAATTGGGAGTCGGCCGTGGAAAGAATAGCGGCAAAAATACCGCCCACCAGTACCCCGTAAAGGATCGGGCCGAAGTATTGGGAAGAAAGCACCACGTAAATTAATTCGTGGTCTTTATCCGGCAGGTTTTCAATCACCGGCACGGCGATCCTACCCAGTAAGCCGATAAATACCGCACCCCAGGCCATAATCACATTCCAGGTGGTCCCGATTACCGTAGAAATTCTCAATTTTTCCGGGTCATCGATAGACATGTACCTGACCACGATATGGGGTTGGCCGGGTGACCCCAGACCGATGCCGATGTACCCGATGATAAGGCCGAAGGAAAGGGAGAAGGGGTCCACAAAGGCGGGGTTGAGTTGGGCTAATGTTTCCAGGAAAACATCAAATCCACCGATTTTGATGAGGCCGTAGACAGGAAATATCACCAGGCCGATGATCATGATAATGGCCCGGATCACATCGTTATATGCTACTGCGATATATCCGCCCAGGACCATGTAAACCAGGACCACCATTGCAGCGATTAAAAGGGAGACAACAGGTTTTAATCCCAGGGCGGCGCTCAGGGTTTTTGCTCCTCCACTGAACTGTGCTGCCACGTAAGCGGTGAGGAAAATAGCGATAATTAAAGAGCCGGTAATGCGAAGCAGGTACTTATCTTTGAACCGGGACTCAAAATAGTCCAGTAAGGTGAGGGACTTAAAGGTTTCGGTTTCTTTGCGTAATTTTTGGCCGATATAAATAAACTGGAACATCTCTGCCGTGATATATCCCATGACAGCCCAGACTGCGCCGGTGCCTCTTAAATAAGCGATGCCGCTGACTCCCAGGACCAGCCAGGAGGACCGCCCGGAAGACACGGCAGACAGAGCGACCACGAATTTATTCATGGCCCGTCCGCCCACAAAATAGTCGGATTGGTTTTTGGTTCTCCGCAGGGTGAGAAAACCCACGATAACCGGTAAAAATAAGGTAAAAACAAATATACTGAAGGCAATGGGGTCTTTTAGTTTTTCGTATATTTCCATGGGGTCACCTATTAGCTGTTATTTTCCCGGTCTTGTTCGGGTTTTTGTTTTTTTGTGAGGCAGTAAAGGTGGAGGGATGCGTCGATAATGATTAACGGCAGGATAATTAAAGCGAAAATTGCGCCCAACATGGTTATTCACCTCGTTAAGATATTAATAAAGAATAAATTCTAAAGGAAATCCCAATGTTTTTCAACCGATGAGTGTTGTTTTTGTTATTTTTTTACCACAGAGGACATGGTAGGTTTAGGGTGGCCAGGAGGCTGTCCGGGCACTATGCTTTATTTTACCGGCAAGATAAAGGGGATAATGATGCATTTGTTTATTCTCTCTTTGAAGATTATTCGCGGTAATTTTTACCTGCAATTGCGGTGAATATTTATTTTTATAAACCAGGAGGCTTTTGGCCTTTGTTCTTGCCCCTGATTTCACTTCAACCGGTACGACTCTATTATCGATAACCCTTAAAAACTCTATCTCGGAATCTTTCCCGACCCAGGAGAAAAGTTTCCCGCATCCTGCTGCGACAAATTCTTGCGCCACAAAGTTTTCCGCGTAATATCCCTTGTACCGCCCATAATCCTGGTTCAAAATCGAATCGAATGGTAAACCCTGCATGCAGCCCAGGAGTCCCGTATCAAACAGGTAAAGTTTAAAGATATTATCTTTACTGTAGTTTTTTAAAGGTAGAACCGGGGTATTTACGATAAAAACCTTAATAATAAGACCTGATTTCAAAAGCCAGTCGATAGGGCCCTCCAGTTGGACAAATTTGCTCTTATTCGGGATGACGCCTTTAAACCGGTATCGTTGTACCGATGCATCGATGTTCCTGGATAATTGAACCGGGACATTATCGAAAACTCTATTAATATGTGCCGCATTTTCTTTTCCCGCATGTTTGGCAAAATCGCTTCGGTATCCCTCCAGTATCGCCTCCTGCACCACTCTAACATTTTTGAATGCCTCGAATTGATTTTCTCTTAAATCAATGTATCGTTTAACCGCTTCAGGCATTCCCCCGGTTATATAGTAGATTTTTAAATCTCTCCACAGTTGGCGATGAATCACTTCCGGGATAACCGTTTCATCTGAAAATTCCGCCAGGAGTTCCGCCTTTTTTTTATTAACCGCCATTATGAATTCTTCGAAATTCATCGGGAATAGATTTAAAAAGTCCACCTGGCCGACGGGAAAGGATTCTTTACTTAAGCTGACTCCGATATGTGAGCCGGCACAGCAGAGAGCCAATTCTTTCATGTCTTCGTTAAAATACTTAAGGCTTGTCAGGGCTTTCGGGCATTCCTGTATTTCATCGAAAATCAAAAGGTCTTCTTCGATATTGATTTCCTTATCAAGTATTATGGAAATATTTTCGATGATCCGCTTAACATCGAAGTTTTCTTTAAACAGGAAATCCACGTCAATTCCTTTCTCAAAATTAATATAATGGGCCTGTTTAAATTCTCTGCTGCCGAATTCTTTTAGCAGGTAAGTTTTTCCAACTTGCCTTGTCCCTTGCAGTAATAAGGGTTTTCTATAGTTTGAGGCCTTCCACTGGAGTAGTTTTTGATATAATAATCTTTCCATGGTAATGTTAATTATAGTCGATTCGGTCTTTTTTTGCAAGGAAAAAAAGGCGAAAATGACTTTTTTTCCCGGGAATAAAAGACAAAAAGGTCTTAATCCCATTTCGTCCTGATTGGAGGTCACAAATTGTGACCTCCAATTATCCAGTTTTTCTTTTGTTACCTGGCTTCTTCTTTTGTTACTTTTTCAGTTGACAAATACAAATTTTTTATCAATAATATAATCACAGAGGCACCTATGGTGGTAGAAAAGATTTTGCAAGACAGGAACGATTTGTTGACAGTCGTTAATAATTGGTCCCAGGAAGGGGAACGGCTGTTAATATATGAAAATGATGATACACTTGTACTGAAAAAAATGAAGAAAAGCATTTCTACATATGCTGACGATTCATATGATGATAAAATGAGTATAGAGGAAGTCGTCCAAGAGGTTCACAAAAACAGACATCAATAAAGGAAAAGGGGACATGGAAGAAAAACTCCCTTCAAGGGAAAAACAAGAAAAGTGTTGACAAAAAGCACACAATTATTTATATTCAAAAAAGTATTTGGAGGTAAAATAAAATGAATCACAATTTAGATGAAGAAGAAAAAGATATACTGGACTCCTTTGAAAAGGGAGAATGGAAAGAGGTCCCTAAAATGGACGAAGAAATCAAGCGTCATATCGAATATGCTAAAGCAACTCACCGTAAAGATAAAAGGATCAATATCCGCATATCTGAAAGAGACCTGGAATTAATTCAGCGAAAGGCGCTTGAAGAGGGGGTTCCTTATCAGACATTGATATCGAGTTTAATTCATAAATATATAAATGGTAGGCTCGTGGATAAAGAGGTACTTATCTCAAGTGAGAAAGATGTGACATTACAGCAAAGTGCGGGTGTGTAGGTTTAATAAAATCATGTTAATCCTTTAATCCTTTAAATCCTGGTCAATTTTGGTCATTGGAATTTGTTTGTAATTTGGAATTTGTAATTTTCTTTTTCTCTTCCTCTTTGCCAACTACCAATTGCCAACTGGCCTCAACTGCCAACTGACTTCAGCATCTCCTCTACCTGGCCCACATCCGGGAATCCGGCTGCTTTCCCGATGGCCAGACTTCTCTTGAGCATCTCGATGCCCTGGTCTTTGAATTCTTTCACTCCACTTTGACGCAGGACGTATCCCAGTTGTCTACCGACGTGATAGATTCCCATGGCGTGATTGATTTCAATGGCTATCTTGTAGGCGGCGGTTTCATATTCCAGGAATTTTTCGATATCTCCTTTGTTATGTGCAATGAGTGCTATATTGTGAAGGGTTGATATGGAACCGCTTTTATCCCCGATCTCCCGGCGGATTTTTAAGCTTTGTTTCAGGTAGGAGAGCGCGGTCTCATAATCGCCACGGGCGGAATATATCTGACTGATATTGTTCAGTGTGGTGCCTTGGCCCCCTTTATCCCCGATCTCCCGGCGGATTTTTAAGCTTTGTTCCAGGTAGGAGAGCGCAGTATCATTGTCGCCGCGGGCTTTATAGATTTGGCTGATATTATTCAGTGTGGTGCCTTGGCCGGCTTTATTCCCGATCTCCTGGTGGATTTTTAAGCTTTGTTCCAGATAGGAGAGCGCGGTCTCATAGTCGCCGCGGGCATGAGCAGTGGTTGCCATATTATTCAGGGTGGTGCCCTGGCCGGCTTTATCCCCGATCTCCCGACTGATTTTTAAGCTTTGTTCCAAATAGTGCAGCGCCTTCTCATAGTCGCCGCGGGCATAAGCTGTCGTTGCCATATTATTCAGGGTGGTGCCTTCATTCTTTTTATCTCCAATCTCCTGGAATATCTTTAGACATTGCTCCAGGTAGTTCAGCGCGGTCTCATAGTCGCCGCGATCACGACAAATGCCACTGATATTATTCAGGGTTGTGCCTTCGCCCGCCCTATCTCCGATCTCCCGGCTGATTTTTAAGCTTTGTTCCAGGTAGCGAAGCGCCTTCTCATGGTCACCGCGGGTGGAGTAGATCTGACTGATATTATTCAGGGCGGCGCCTTCCTTTGATTTATCTCCGATCTCCTGGAATATTTTTAAACCTTTTTCCATATATTTAATAGCTGCATCAAAATCCCCTTGTGCATAAGAAATATTTCCCATATTACCGAGTGTGGTGCCTTCGCCCACTTTAGCCCCGATCTCCCGGCTGATTTTTAAGCTTTGTTCCAGGTAGTGCAGCGCGGTATCATAGTCGCCGCGGGCTTTATAAATCTGACTGATATTATTCAGGGTGGTGCCTTCATTCTTTTTATCTTCAATCTCCTGGAATATCTTTAGACATTGTTCCAGGTAGTGCAGCGCGGTATCATAGTCGCCGCGGGCGGAGTAGATCAGACTGATATTATTCAGGGTGGTGCCTTCGCCCGCTTTATCCCCGATCTCCCGGCGGATTTTTAAGCTTTGTTCCAGGTTATGCAGGGCGGTCTCATAGTCGTCGCGGTCACGATAGATTTCACCGATATTATTCAGGGAGGTACCTTCGCCCTCCTTATTTCCCAATTCCCGAAAGCCATCTAGCGCTTTAAGAAGAAAATTCAATGCAGGTTCATATTCTCCATATAAACGATAAATCAAGCCCAACCGATTTATTATATGCCCCTCTGTTTCATCTCCCCATAATTCATATACCCGGCTGGCATAATAAAACGCACTGCGATAAATACAATATTCATAATAGAAATTTGAAAGCCAATCCCCTATCTCCTGCACCCGTTCCCTGTTTCCCGATAAATCAAAATGGTAAAACGCCTCCTCCAATGCAGTTAAACTATCATCGATATTGTAAAAGCTGGAATAATAATATCTACCGGCTTGCTCATGGGAAAACAACCATGAATCTCCGGCTTTTTCCAAACTATCCAGTAAATCTCTCACCAGTGGCGTGACATAATAAAATACCGTTTTTATCTCCGACATTATAGATATCTCGATTAACGTTAACCGGTTTAAATAATCTAAAACACCGGGCCAATCTACAGCTTTTTCCTGCTTGCTTTCTTTCCTTTGCAGCTCCAGGGCCATGACCTGCACCGGGACCCGGAAATGAGAAAGCAGGTCCAATACCTGACGCTGCTCCCGGTCCAGCATGACCATCAATTGCGAAAATAGAAGGTTTTGCCCCATCTGCTTCTTGACTTCATTTGCGATTTCTTTAGAATTTTCCTGGAATTTTTCCAGGGAATCCAGGGAATTTTCTATTATGTTTGGGTTTTCTTTGGCCAATCGATCGAAAAATTCAAGCGCCCGATAATTGCCCCCAAACGTTTGATGAAGAAGCTTTACAATATCTATAAATCGTATATCCGTTTTTGCATGAAATCTAAGAAGCTTTTTGAAAGACGCTGCCTCACGCAAGTAGATGTAAATATAACCCACATCCATGTAAATACACCGTTTCCAAAAGTCGTTCAATCCCACCTGGTTCAGGTCGAAATTTTGCAGGCCCTTGAAACCCGGCACCTTGTACCGCCCGGTCAGCACCAGATNNCGGCTGGTGCAAAGAAAATCAATGATCTCCCGGAGATCGCCGTATTCATCAGATATTTCCTCACCGGGTTTGGTTTGAAAACTCTCCAGGTTGTCAAAGACAAATACAGGATTCCTATTTTCGGCAATTTCAAACGCCAGGAACAAAAATTTATCCAGCCCTTTTTCGATTTTGTCCACTTCCAGGATAACTTTGATCTTTCCCTCTTCCCGCAAATAATTTTTCAGTGTTTCGATTATGTCATCGATAGCCCGGGTTTTTTCATTAAAGATAAAAGGAACCGTTTTCGGGTTGCGAGCAATCAAACGCTGCACCAGGTGTTCCGCCATGGCGGTCTTGCCCACACCCCCCTGGCCGTTTAACATAACCGGCACCTTATCGAAAAAAGGCCGCAAAATCTCTGCCTTTTCCCTGCGACGGCCAATAAAAAGATACTCCTCCTCGTGCCGCAGCAGCATGCTGCCCTTTTCAAAAATGTACCGGTTGGATGTCAACTCCAATTTCTCCACTGGCCGATTCCAATCCACCACCCGCTCCACCTGGCTCGACAGGTAAAGATTGGGGATAATCCATTGAAGAGGAACCGCAGGCGAAACCCTTGCTTTTACCAAATCATCATGCTCTGCTTCCCGCATTTTATCCAGGGCGGCATTGTACGCAGTAAAAATGGTCTGCCGCTCCGCTATTTTTCTATAGAAACAGGCGGAAAAAATCGCAGCATAATGATCGAAGATAGACATCCCCATAGATACCACTACAGGCACGCCAATACGCAGCAAGTGGTTGGTGACACCGCTTAATGCCTTTTCACTGCCCCCCTTAGCCGTCTGGCACGACGCTAAAACCACCATTGGCACACGGTAATCAGGGTTGCAATTCACCACGTCAGCAAAATCTTTATCCTCCGCCAATTCCGTATGCAAGCTTTCCGGTTCTTCCAGTTGCAGAAATCCTTTTTGCTTATCCTCATCATAAATACCGTGACCAAAAAAATGAAGCACGTGAAAGCGATTGGAGGTCAGCTTTCGCTCCAGTGCTTCCAATGACCCGTCTTCAGTAAAATCGATCTCCACCAGCCCGGCTCGCAGCAGCGGCTCAAACGCTTCCAATATGGCATACTCCTCCTCTTCATAAGAAAGCCGCTGCTCTTCTTTGATATCCTCAGGCATGGATATCATTATCAACACTTTTAACGGCGGCGCAGCAGCCGTAAAATCCGAAACAGCTTCTTTGTAAAGGCCCGTGATGCTTTTGGTGAGGTAAAGCTGCCGGATACTCCCCAACGCCTGCCCGGAAATACTGTCCTCGGCCATAGACCACGGCAGGTTAAGGATTTCATTGTCCGGGTGCAGCAGATGTACACAATAATACTCCCCGGAATCACAAATCTCCCGCAATACCTCCGCCCATTCACTAGAACCCTGTACCACCTCAGATAAGGCATTCTTTAAATCCTCCAGCACCGCTAAGCTTAACGGAAGCTTCTTCTCCAAATGCCGAAGCACTTTCAGGTTATACTCCTTTAACGCCTTAACCCGCTCTTCTCCCAACTGCAATCGAATCGTCCTGTTTATCATTACCATATTTTAAAAGAAAAATTTCCAAAAGTAAAGCCTTCCAGGGGGGCTCTTTTCGAGAAAACTGCCCCCCTGGACCCCCCGCAAAAGCTTTTGATACAT